>JBIIJJ010000098.1:0-6029 GCA_044233875.1 Miltoncostaeaceae bacterium
CCGGGTCCGCGGTGTCGCCGAGCAGGTCGGGCCCGAGGGCCTCCACCTGGGGCAGCGGCTCGCCCGGCTCGTAGAGGCGCAGCACGGGGCCGCGGAACTGGGCGATGGCGCCCTGCGCGGTGACCAGTGCGATCCACAGATGGCGGCGGGGTATGTCCGCATCGGGCGCGTACGAACGCCATACACCGCCCATGCGCAGGTGCGAGTGCAGCACGCGGCCGCTGCGGAACCTGAAGAGGTGGTGCTTGCCCCGCGCCTCCATGCGCTCCAGCACGTCGCCCGCCAGGCGCTCATCAATGTGCTGCGGTGCAAGCTGCGGCTCCGGCACGTCGACCTGAAGCAGGGGGCTGCCCGCGATCGCCCGGGTGAGCACGATCGCGTTGCGGTGGCTCACCTGGCCCTCCGGCACTAGTGGCCCGCCTCCAGCCCGCGGTACCCGGCGCGGAAGCCCGCCCGCTCCATGGCCGGCGCCACGGGGGAGTCGGCCGCCGGGGCGCCATCGATGCGCTCGATCCTCAGCCGCCGTGCACGGTCGGCGTGGGCCCACTGCGCCAGGGCGGCCATGGCCGGCTCGACGAATGCGTGGCCGGGCTCCACCAGGGTGGCCATGGTGCGACCCCCGCGCTCCACGTGCGCGATGGGCAGGCCGTCAGCCAGCACCACGTGTGCGCCGAACACCCGTGAGGGCGAGCGGCCGCCCTCACGGCGGGGCCATGGCAGGGCCGCGCCGTACGGCTGGGCCGGGTCGGCGGCGCCCAGGATGACCACGTCGGGCGCGTCGCCCTCGAGGCGGTCAACGCGGAGGTCGCGCAGGCGGTCGATGGCCCCGGGCAGCGCGAACTGCGCTCCCCCGAGGCCCTCCACGAAGTATCCGCGCCGGCAGAGGCCGAGGGTCTCCATCTGGCCGAGGTCCGGGTACACCGCGCTGAAGCCGCCGGGAATGCCCTCGCCCAGCACGGCCCCGCGCGTGACGATGCCGTGGCGGTCGAGCAGGATCTCCGCAAGCGCCCGGCGGCGGTCGGCCACCGACGGCACGCGGTCGAAGAGCGGGGCGGTGAGCGCCCAGCGGCCGCCCGCCATGGCTGCGCGCCCGCCACGCATGCGGGCCGACCGGCCCCAGGTGCGTCCGCGTGCCGCCTGGCGACCGGCCGCGCGCTGCGTGCCGCGCGGGCCCGACCGCAGGGGGGTCCAGAGGTCGTTGGTGACCTCCCCGGCCCAGACCAGCGACCACAGGGCCGATGCGGCCTCCTCGCGCGGAAGGCCCGAGATGTCGATGAGGTCGTCGAGGAACTGCGCGCCGGCTGACAGCGCGGCCCGCAGCGCCTGCGCGGCATCGCCCTCGGGGGTGGCGTCTGCCGGTGGCGGCCCGAACATCGCGGCGTCCTCGCGCAGGTAGATCGCCACGCGGCCCCCTCCGCCCGATCCAAGTGATCCGGCCCCCACCCAGGTGATCTCGCCCGCGGCGGCCAGCTGGTCGAGCCAGGCGGGGGAGTATGAGCCGAGCCGGCGCGGGAAGGTCTCCGACTCCCACTGGGCCGCGGGCAGGGCAATGCCCTGCAGTCCGGAGATGACGTCCCGCAGGGCATCCGGTCCGGGAGGGGAGTCGGGCCGGTCGATGCGCTGCCACTGGGGCAGGAACCGCGCGAGCACCTCGGGGTCGGTGGGCTCCACCTCGCGCCGGAGGCGCGCCATGCTCATGCGCCGCAGGCGCCTCAGAACCTCGGGGTCGCACCATTCCTCGCCGCTGCCGCCGGGTCGCATGTGCCCCCGCACCAGCCCGCCCTCGGCCTCCATGAGGCCGAGGGTCTGCTCCACCAGCCCGGTGGATGCGCCGAGGCGGCGCGCGGCATCCGCCGCACGGAACGGCCCATGCGTGCGCGCGTAGCGGGCGAGCAGGCCCTCCAGCGCACGCGGCGCCGGCTCGAGGAACGCATCGGGCAGGCCGGAGGGCGGCATCACGCCGAGGCCGTCGCGGTAGCGGCCGGCATCCTCCGCGGCGATGAGGCGGTCCTCGCCGGCGACGCGTGCCCGGGCCGCGCGGCGCTCGCGCTCCAGCTGGTCGAGCATCGACGGCAGGGCAGAGGCGTCCTCCATGCGCAGCGCCAGCTCCTCCTGCGACAGGTCCCCCAGCCTCCTGAGGAGGTCGTGCACGGAATCGGCGCTCCGGGCCCGGCGCTCGGGGTTGAGGCCCTGCAGGTCGGCCTCGAGGTCGTCGAGCGCTGCGGGATCGATGAGCTCGCGCAGTTCGTCCTGGCCCAGCAGTTCGCGCAGCAGGTCGCGGTCGAGCGCAAGGGCCTGCGCCCGGCGCTCGGCGGCCGGGGTGTCGTCGTCGTACATGTACGACGCCACGTACTCGAACAGCAGCGCCCCGGCGAATGGCGATGCGGAGTCGGTCTCCACCTCGGTCACCGCCACTTCGCGCGAGCCGATGCGGGTGAGCAGGTCGCGCAGCGCCGGCATGTCGAACCAGTCGTTCAGGCACTCGCGGTAGGTCTCGAGGATCACCGGGAACGATCCGAACCGGCGCGCCACCTCGAGCAGCGACGATGCCTTGAGCCGCTGCTGCCATAGGGGCGTGCGGCGTCCGGGATGGCGGCGGGGAATGAGCAGGGCGCGGGCGGCGTTCTCACGGAAGCGCGATCCGAACAGGGCGGTGCCGCCCAGCTCGCCCAGGATGAGGTCCTCCACATCGGCCGGGTCGGGCAGCAGCACGTCGGTGGGGGGCAGGGTGTCGCCATCCACCACGTGGCAGGCGATTCCGTCGTCGCTCCAGATCACGTGGGGGTCGGTACCGGTGACCTCGCGCAGTCGCGCCTGTATCGCCAGGGCCCACGGCGCATGGACGCGGGCGCCGAAGGGGGAGAGCACGCACAGGCGCCAGTCGCCGATCTCGTCGCGGAAGCGCTCCACCACGATTCCCGTGTCGCTCGGCACGGTGCCGGTGGCCTCCACCTGGTCGCGCACGTACTGGATGAGGTTTGCGGCGGCGCGGTCGTCGAAGCGCGAGTTCTCGCGCAGCCGCGCAGCGGCGTCGTCGGGTTCCGCAGCCGCGATGTCGCGGGCCATGCGGCCCACGGCGGCGCCGAGCTCGTACGGGCGGCCCACGCCCTCGCCGCGCCAGAACGGCACGGCTCCGGGGGCGCCGGGGGCGGGGGACACCAGCACGCGATCGCGCGTGATCTGCTCGATGCGCCAGGTGGATGCCCCGAGCATGAAGGCCTGGCCGGCGCGGGCCTCGTAGACCATCTCCTCGTCCAGCTCGCCCACGCGGGTGCGCCCATCGGCCAGGAACACCCCGAACAGGCCGCGGTCGGGGATGGTGCCCGCGTTCTCCACCGCCAGGCGCCGCGCGCCGTCGCGTCCCCTCACCGTGCCCTCGGCGCGGTCCCACACCACGCGCGGCTTGAGCTCGGCGAATTCATCCGATGGGTAGCGCCCGGCCAGCATGTCGAGCACGCCCTCAAGTTGATCGCGCGAGAGGTCGGCGAACGGGTGGCTGCCGCGGGCCACGGTGAGGATGTCGTCCACCGCCATGGGTTCGTCGCCCGACACCATGGCCACCACCTGCTGCGCCAGCACGTCGAGGGGCAGCCGGGGAACGTGGGTCTCCTCGATGGCGCCCTCGCGCATGCGCTCCACCACGGCGGCGCACTCGAGCAGGTCGCCGCGGTACTTGGGGAAGATGCGTCCGGTGCTCGGCACGTCGATGCGGTGCCCGGCGCGCCCGACGCGCTGGATGCCCCGGGCCACGCTGCGCGGGCTCTCCACCTGCACCACCAGGTCCACGGCGCCCATGTCCACGCCCAGCTCCAGGCTGCTGGTGGCCACGAGCGCCGGGATGCGCCCGGCCTTGAGGTCCTCCTCGATCAGCGTGCGCTGCTCGCGGGCGAGGCTGCCATGGTGGGCGCGCGCCACCTCCTCCTCGGCCAGCTCGTTCAGGCGCAGGGCCAGGCGCTCGGCGCTGCGGCGGTTGTTCACGAAGATCAGCGTGCTGCGGTGGGCGCGCACCAGCTCGAGCAGGGCGGGGTACATGGCCGGCCAGATGGAGCGCCTGGTGGCCCCGCCGCCCAGCACGTCGAGAAGGTCCTGTCCTCCACCATCCTCTGGGCCGCGGCCGGGTTCGGCCATCTCGCGCATGTCATCCACCGGCACGATCACCTGCAGGTCCAGATCCTTCACGCGGCCGGCGTCCACCACGCTCACGGGGCGGGGGGTGCCGTCGGCATCCTGCCCACCGAGGAACCTGGCGATCTCGCTGAGGGGCCTCTGCGTGGCGCTGAGACCGATGCGCTGCACGGGCTGCTCCGCGATGCGCTCCAGGCGCTCCAGCGACAGCGCCAGATGGCTGCCGCGCTTGGTGCCCGCCATCGCGTGGATCTCGTCGACGATCACGCCTGTCACGCCGCGCAGGATGTCCTCCCCCTTGCTCGTGAGCAGCAGGTAGAGGCTCTCGGGCGTGGTGATGAGGATGTCGGGCGGGTTGCGCAGCATCCTCTGGCGCTCCGACTGCGGGGTGTCACCAGTGCGAACCCCCACCGTGATCTCCGGGGGCTCGAGCCCCATGCGGCGGGCCGACTCCGCAATGCCGGCCAGCGGCCCGCGAAGGTTGCGCTCGACGTCGTAGTTGAGGGCCTTGAGGGGCGAGATGTAGAGAACGCGCCCGACCGGTGCCTGACCCCGCCCGGTGTCTGACCCCCGTGGGTGCCTGACCCCGTCAAGTTGGGCAGCGGCGATCTGGTTCAGGCCCCAGAGGAAGGCGGCCAGGGTCTTGCCCGATCCCGTGGGGGCCACGATGAGCGTGTGCTCGCCGGCGGCGATGTGCGGCCACCCCTGGATTTGCGGGGGAGTTGGCCCTTCGAAGGCGCGGGTGAACCAATCGGCCACGGCCGGGTGGAAGGGCGCGAGAGCCTCGGGAGCTGGGGCGGTGGCCACCACCGGACGGTATCGCGCAATGCGGCGGGGTCAGGCACCCACCGGGGTCAGACACCGGTGGGTGTCTGACCCCGGACCGTCGCTATCATTCGCAACCGTGGGTTCCGACGTCCTCACTCCGCCTGCGGAGAAGATCCGCGGAGCCGGGCCCGGAAGCGGGCTCGGGCGTCCGTGCTCGGTCATCGTGATGAACGACAACCACAACACGTTCGAGGGCGTTGCGACGATCCTGTCGCAGTTCGTTCCCGGGGTGGACTACGCCAAGGGCATGGGGTTCGCGAACACCATCCACAAGAAGGGGCAGGCCACCGTGTGGAGGGGTGATCACGAGCGCGCGGAACTCGTGTGGGAGCAGCTGAAGGGCGCGGGCCTCACGATGGCCCCGCTCACCGACGGATAGGAGACGGGCCGAGTGGCCGAGGAGACACCCAACCGCACCTGGTACGAGCAGGCCGCCGGCGCGCGCGATGCGGCGGCGATCGAGCAGGAGAAGGTGACGCAGAAGGCGCTGTTCGCCCGCGTCATGTTCCTCGTGGCCGTGACCTGCGGCTTCACCGCCGCCGGCGCGTTCATCGCGAAGGACTTCACGGGCGGCTGGATGATCGCCTGCTGGATCGGCGCCATCGCCCTGGTGTTCGCAAGCGCCTTCATCCGCAAGCAGAGCGGGGCCCTCGGCATGACCCTGCTGTTCCTCGTCGGCCTGCTGCTCGGCATGGCCATCGGGCCGACGCTGCAGGTGTACGCATCGGCGAACGGCGCCCAGGTGCTCTGGCAGGCCGCGGGCGCCACGGCGCTCTTCATCGCCGGGTTCGGCGCGTGGGGCTACGCCACCCGCCGCGACCTCGCGCCGTACGTGCGCTTCTTCTTCTGGGCGCTCATCGGGCTCATCGTCTTCGGCATCGTGATGATCTTCGTCCAGATCCCCGGGGGGTCGCTCATCTGGGCCATCCTGGGCCTCGCGATCTTCGCGTTCTGGACGGCCTACGACTTCCAGCGCCTGCGCCGCTCGAACACGGGCAACGTGGCCGTGCCGATCGCACTGGGCATCTTCCTCGACATCTTCAACGTCTTCCTGTTCTTCCTGCAGATCTTCGGGG
>JBIIJJ010000099.1:0-5986 GCA_044233875.1 Miltoncostaeaceae bacterium
GCCAGGCGGGCGATGGACGACGGGTCGCTGCCGTCGGCGAACCGCACCTCGATGCCGAACTGCGGCAGCGTGTGCGCGAACAGGTTGTAGGTACCGCCATAGAGCTGCGGCTCGGCGATGATGTTGTCGCCGGCACGGCACACGTTGAGCACCGAGTAGGTCACAGCGGCCTGGCCCGACGCCAGCGCACAGGCGGCGATGCCGCCCTCGAGCTGGGCCACGCGCTGCTCCAGGACGTCCCACGTGGGGTTCATGATGCGCGTGTAGATGTTCCCCGGCTCGGCCAGCGCGAACAGGTTGGCCGCATGCTGGGCGTCGTTGAACACATACGAGGTGGTCTGGTAGATCGGCACGGCCCGGGCGTTGGTGGTCGGGTCCGGCACCTGGCCCCCGTGGAGGGCGATCGTGTCGCGGTGGTGGTCGCTCATGCGGGTTGGTTCTCCTGCGTCGTCGGCGTCTGCCCTGAATAGCCGGAATAACCTACAGGTTTATAGGGATTATCCAAGCGGCGGGCGTTGCAGGTTACGCCTATCCCGGCGGCGTGGGAGCCCGCGACGGGTACCCTGCCCACCGTGGAGACCGCTCAGGACACTGTTCGCGAGGCCGTCGACTGGATCGTCCTCGTAATCGAGAGCCTCGGGGCCGTCATCATCGCCATCGGCGTGCTGATCGCCGTCGTGCTGCTCATACGGGCCCTCGCCCACCCCACCTCCCCCGGCGCGTTCACCCGCGTGCGCCTGGTGCTGGGGTCGTACCTGGTGCTGGGACTGGAGTTCCAGCTGGCCGCCGACGTCTTGAAGACCGCCGTCGCCCCCAGCTTCACCGAGATCGGCCAGCTGGCCGCCATCGCCGCCATCCGCACGCTGCTGAACTACTTCCTCACCAAGGAGATGGCGAGCGAGAAGGCCGAACTCGAGGCCGCCGGCGAGGTGATGCCGCCCCTCCCCACTCCCCGGCACTAGACCGTGCCCGGCTGGTTCGACGACGCCGTGATCTACGGCGCGATACCGGTCATCGTGGCGCTGGGCGTGCTGGCGGCATTCGCCTGTGCGCTGCGCGGCGACTGGCGCTCCGGTGCCGGACTGGGTCTGGACATGTGGCTCGGCGCCGGCCTGCTCCACCTCTCCACCACCCCCACCTGGACCTCCATCGCCACAGTGGCCCTCATCGTGCTGGTGCGCAAGATGGTGACGCAGTCGCTTGCCAGGAGCGCCGGCCCCGCCGACGCTGTACCGGTGAGGGGCGCTAGCCGGTGACGCCCAGGATGGGCAGGCTGGCCAGGTCGCTCACCCGGGCCGCATTGCCCGCCACTGCCGTGCCGAGCGGGGTCACCGTGCCGGCGCTCCGCGCAACGGCGCGGTAGCTCACCGTAACGGGAGAGCCCGTGCGCACCTGCGGCTTGATCCAGCACACGGTGCGGCCCACGCGCGTGCCCGACGAACTCGTGTAGGTCAGGCCGCGCGGGATCGACAGGCACACGCGCACCGTGTTGGCCGGATAGGCCGAGACCGTGGCCACCTTTGCCGACACCAGCACCGGCTGCCCCGGCCGCGCCGCAAGGCGGTTCACCCGCGTGGCGATGCCCAGGCGTGCGCGGGTGCCCGCGGGCACGGTCACCACGGTGCGGGCCCGCGCAGTGTTGTTGCGGGTATTCGGATCCACCTCACCGCCGGTGGTCACCCGTGCCACGTTCAGCAGCGTGGCACCGGCACGGTCCTTCCCCACCTTGGCCGTCACCGTGGCGGTCACGGACGAATCCACCGGCAGGAAACCCACCGGGCAGGTGACGGTGCGTCCGCGAATGGCGCAGGCCACGCCGGTGATGCTCGCGCTCGCGGGCGTGAGCCCCTGCGGCAGGGTGTCGGTGATGGTGCCCGTGGTCGACACGCTGCCGCCGATGTTGGTGACCACCATCGTGTAGCCCAGCGTGCCGCCCGGCTTCACCGTGCCGGCGCTTGCCTTCTTGGTGATGGCCAGGTCGGCGCCGGTTGCCCCCGGGTTTACCGAGACCGATGCGCTCGCGGTGTTGTTGGCCGCGTTGGGGTCGGTCTCGGTTCCCGGCGTGAGGGTGGCCGTGTTGGTGATCGTGGCGCCGGCGTAGTCGGGGTCCACCGTGGTGACGATCAGCGCCTGGTAGCCGGCACCGGGCACGATCTCACCGGCCTGGCAGGTCACACTCTGGCCCGCGATGGTGCAGGCGTCGGGCACGCTGCTCGACACGCTGGTGGGCGTGAGCCCGGCGGGCAGCACGTCGGTCACCGACGAGCCGTTGGACGCAAACGGCCCGTTGTTGGTGATGGCGAGCGTCCAGTTCATGGTGCCGCCCGCGCTCACGGTGGCCGCGCCAGCCGTCTTGGTGATGACCAGGTCGGCAACGGGGCCCATCACGAAGGGCGCGACATCGGCGTTGTTGCGCACGTCGTAGTCGGGCGTGCTCGACGTGGCCTCGGCGGTTGCCTGGGCAGACACCTCGGTCAGCCCCGCCGCGGCGCGCACGGTAACCGTGGTGGTCACGGACGAGCCGCTCGGCAGGTCACCGAGGGCGCATGTGACGGTCTGGCCCGAGATGGTGCAACCGGCGGGCGCCGAAATTGGCGTGAGGCCCGCGGGAATCGCCACCACGATGCTCGATGCCGCTGCCGTGGACGGACCGTTGTTGGTGGTGAGGAACGCCACCTCGCCGGTGGACCCCGACGCAATGGAGCCCGGCCCCGACGCGTTCACCTGCAGGTCGGCGGCATCGGTGACGATGACCGTGGCCTCGGCGGTGTTGTTCGAGGGGTTGGGGTCGTCCGTGGATGCGAACGCGTTCGCCTTGTTCACCGCCTGGCGGTCGGCAGCGGAGGCCGGCGGGTTGCGCGTGTTGCCCTGGATGGTGATGCTGGCGCTCGTGCCGGCAGCGAGCCCGCCGAGGCGGCACGTGAGGGTGGTTACGCCGGCACCGGGGGTGGTGCAGGTGCCGGCGGTCGGCGTGATGGTGACCGTGGCCGGATCGATGGCGGCCGGCAGGCGGTCGACCACCTGCACGTTGCTCGCACTGGCCGACCCGTTGTTGGTGGCCACGAGCGTGTAGGTGACCGACTGCCCCTGCGCCGCCGTGGCCACGTTGGCCGTCTTGGCAAGGGCGACGTCTGCACCCGGGCGGATGGTGAGCGAGGCGGTCTCGGTGTCGGGCACGGGCGTGACATCAGAGGTCGCCGTGGCCGTGTTGATGACGGTCTGGCCGAGCAGCGACGCCTGCGGACGTGCCCGTACCGTCACGGTGGCCGATGCATTTGCCGCGATCGAACCGAGGGCGCACGAGACGGTGGTGGTGCCAGACGCACCCGGGGCGGTGGTGCACGAGCCCTGGGTGGAGGTGTAGGAGTCGTAGGTGAGGCCCGCGGGCAGGGTGTCCACGAGGGTCGCGTTGGTGGCGGTGGACGGCCCGGTGTTGCGCACCTCCATGCGGAAGCCGGCCAGCGTGCCCAGGCTGATGGTGCCGGTGAGCGCGGCCTTGTTCAGGCTGAGGGTGGCAAGCGGGGCGGTGCCGGAGTTGACCGTGGATGAGTTGTTGAGCAGCGCAGGGCTTGCGGGGTCAGTCGGCTCACCGCCACTGCCGCTGGCCAGCATGGCCGTGTTGGTCACCGTGGCGCCCAGGCCGTAGCTGATCGTTGCGGAGATGGGCGGGTAGCTCGCGCCCGGGGCCAGGGCGTCGCTGCGCGTGCACGTGAACGACCCGGTGGCGGGCGTGCACGACCACCCGGTGCCGCTCGGCGTGCCCATGAGCGTGGCGCCGCTCGCAAGGGTGTCGAGAACGTCCACCGCACCGGTGGTGACCACGGTTCCCTCGTTCTTGACCGTGAGGGCGAACGTGTAGCTGTTGCCCGCCTGCGACGTGAGCGCCTTGCTGATGCCGGGATCGGGATAGCGCACCGTGGTGTTCTGCTCGGCCACCACGGATATGGGCAGGCCGAGGTCGGCCGCCACGAAGTCCAGCGTGGCCACGTTGGTGATCACATCGCCGAGGGGCTCGGCCAGCCCCACCGTGGTGGTGATCGAGAAGGTCACCGAGGCACCGGGGGCCAACGTGCCGCCGGAGGTCGAGGTTGCCCCCGTGCCCAGGTTCATCACCAGGTTGGTGGCGGTGGAGTCGCTGGCCTTCACCACGGTCGCGGTGTCGGTGGGGTTGGACGCCCCGGGCACGTAGGTGACCCCGGGGGGGATCACGTCGCTCAGCCGCACGTTGGTCGCATTGCCGGCGCCGTTGTTGGTGGCGGTGAAGGTGTAGGTCTTCGAGGCGCCCGGGGAGTCCTGGCCCGTCGGAGAGGTCTTGGTGAGGACCACGTCCGGGGAGAAGAGCTCGGTGGCGAACGTGATGGCCTGGGGCGCGTAGGTGTCGCCGCTGGTCTTGGCGCGGAAGATCGCGGTGGTCGCGCTGTTCGGCAGGAAGCCATCGGCAGAGAACAGGCTGGCGTCGTAGCCCAGCTGATTGCGCCAGTCCGGGCTCTTGGTGGTCACGTGCTGACCGCGGTTGGCGATGGTGGAGTTCTCGGTGTTGTTGGCCGGGTGCACGGCGTCGGTGAGCAGCTTGTCGTTCACCGTGAGGTAATCGCCGGTGGCGCCGGCATCGCCCTCCGCGGCCACCACGCCCACGGTGGTGCTCACCGCGCCGCTCGAGGGGGTCTTGAAGCCGCTCAGCGGGATGTCCAGCTGCTGGCTGCCACTCACCACCTGCAGCCCGTCGAACACCGAGAGGTTGCGGAGGGGCTCGTCGGGGTCGGAGTACGCCACCACCAGCGACCACCCGGCGAAGGAGTTGCCACCGGTGCCCGTCTGCACGTCGGCCACGGTGTAGGTGCCATCCCCGCCCGCGGCGACGATGGACGTGACGTCGGCGAAGGCCCCGTACCCGCCACCCACGGCGATGGAGGCGGTGTTCACGTTGGCCGGCGCGGCGGTGACCGACGTGTACGCGGCGGCGCCCGGCGACTTGATCTTCACGGTGCCGATGGATGCGGCGCTCGGGGGGTCCTGCGGCACGGCCTTGAACCCATTGGCCCCGCTGATGGCCTCGCCCTTCCTGTTCAGGCCGGTCCAGTAGAGGCCGGCGAACAGCACCCGGCTGCCGTCGGGCACCACGAGGTCCGCTGACGACGACGTGAAGGTGGAGGCGTCGCTGTCGATGTCGAGCCAGCGCATGTCGAACGAGTTGTTGTTGCGCGCGCTGGTACCGGCCTGGGACCCCGTGCATCCGGAGTTCATCAGTGGGTCCACGGTGTCGGTGGGGCACCGCATGATCGTGTTGGCCGCGATGGTGATCTGGCCGTTCATGTTGGCGCTGTAGCGCAACGAGAACGGCCGCTCCGCGGCATGGGCTCCGGCGGCGAGAACGGCAAGCAGCACGACGGCGGCCAGCAACGGCACAAGCCACGAGTGGCGGCGGGGGAGGGTCACGGGTGCACTTTACGACACCGCACGGAGTGCACCTCGTGGGGAAAACCCCCGGCCCCGGAACGACGAGGGGCGGGC
Source organism: Miltoncostaeaceae bacterium (assembly GCA_044233875.1). Lineage (GTDB taxonomy): Bacteria > Actinomycetota > Thermoleophilia > Miltoncostaeales > Miltoncostaeaceae > SYFI01. Next base: position 5,512 of record JBIIJJ010000099.1, read on the forward strand.
CCGAAGGCCCGCCCCTGTCGCGTAAGCGGAACTGCTGAGCCGGTTGGCTCGGCTTACATCATGCCGCCCATGCCGCCCATGCCGCCCATGTTCTGCGGCGGCGGGCCCATCGGGCTGTCCTCGGGCTTGTTCACGACCACGCACTCGGTGGTGATGATGTTCTTCGCGATCGAGGCTGCGTTCTGCAGCGCCGAGCGCGTCACCATGGCGGGGTCGATGATGCCGGCGTCCACGAGGTCGATGTAGTCGCCCGTGTCCACGTTGAGGCCCTGGCCGGCGGGGAGCTCGCGCACCTTGCCCACCACGATCGAGCCCTCGAGCCCGGCGTTGTCGGCCAGCTGGCGGAGGGGCTCCTCCAGCGAGCGGCGCACGATCTCGATGCCCGTGGCCTCGTCACCCTTGGCCTTGAGCTTCGCGAGAGCGGGCTCGGCGTTGACGAGCGCCACGCCACCGCCCGGCACGATGCCCTCCTCGA
>JBIIJJ010000100.1:0-5962 GCA_044233875.1 Miltoncostaeaceae bacterium
CCCCAGGAAGATGATGGAGAGCACCACCACCGGCAGCGGGCTGATCATCCCGAGCGCGGTGGCGGCCCCGGCGCCGATCAGTGGCATCGCGGCGAACAGCAGCGCGAGGTTGAGCGCGTAGAGGCTGCCCGCGCACATGGCGAGCAGGAACCCCCGTCGCTGCAGGCCTTTCTCCACCGGGCGCGCCCTCCGCAGGATCAACAGCCCCATGGCCGACACCGTCGTGAAGACCCCCGCGATGACGAGGGGCGAGTTCTCCGTTACGACCACCTCGTTGGACGCGACGCCGGCAATGCCGGCGACGAGCATCATCCCCGCGAAGAGCAGCGCGGTCGTGGCGACGGGCCGGGATGTGGCCGCGCCAGCTGATCGGTAGCCCCCCAGCAGCAGCGTGAAGCCCCCGAAGAGCGCGAGCGTCACCATGACATGGGCGAGGGCCTCTGTGGTGCCGGTACCGCCCATGGGGGCACCCCCTCGTTCGGCGCCGATGAGAGCCGTGATGGTGATCACGACCATTCCCAGCGAACCCCAGCGGCGACCCGATGTGGCCGTGAGCAGAAGCGAGCCGAGCAGGGCAATGGGCACCGCGACGCCCACCGGACCGGCCAACCCCAGCGCTGCGGCTACCGAGATGGCCACCAGGCCCGCGGCCGGCCCGCGCCATGGCCCGCAGGCTGCAGGACGACGCAGCCACGCCAGCAGGAGCGTGCCCGCCACCAGGAAGCCCACCAAGACCCCCACGATGGCCAGCAGCACCTCATCCTGCAACCCGCTGCCCCCGCCCGGCGTGCCGAGCGCATGGGTGGCGACGCCGAACAGCAGGCCGTCGATCACCGATATCGCAGCCGCCCCCAGCAGGTAGCGCACGGATGTCCGCAGGTCCCCCGGCCAGGCGTCGTACCGGGCGATCCACGTGGCAGCTGCCAGCGCGATGAGCGTATGGAGGAGGCCCGCCAGCGCGATCAGTGCCAGCGCGCGATCGGTGGCCAGCGCCTCGCCGACGATGTCGCCCACGAGGAAGGCGGGCCACGTCCCCCGGCCGAGCCAGGCCATGAGAACCGCCCCGACGGCGGTCATCAGCAGGATCGGCGACACGTCGAGGGGCGTGATGACGATGCCGAATGACAGTGCGGCGGATGCCGCACTGGCCACCAGTTGGAGCGCCATACCCGTCGAGCGGTGGCGCGGACGGGGCAGCATGGGGGTGGGTGCCGTGATGCCTACCGGGGTTCCTGCGACGAAGTGCGCGATGGGCGATCCAGGACTCGAACCTGGGACCTCATCCTTATCAGGGATGCGCTCTAACCACCTGAGCTAATCGCCCGCGGCGCGGGACCATAGCATCGGAGCGGCGGCGCCACCGTGTCTATGATCGGCCCCATGCAGGAGATGGTCATCTACGGCGTGAGCTTCGACATGGTCGGCAAGCAGCCCATCGTGCTGCTCAAGACCGTGGAGGGCAATCGCTTCCTTCCCATCTGGATCGGCCACGCCGAGGCGGCGGCGATCCTCATGAAGCTCCAGGGCACCGACTCGCCCCGGCCGATGACCCACGACCTGATCACGGAGATGATCGACGGCCTGCAGGCCGAGGTGGCGCGCGTCACGGTGACGGAGATGCGCGACAACACCTTCTATGCGCTGATCCAGCTGAGCACCACGGGGCCGGACGTGGAGGTGGACGCCCGTCCGAGCGACGCCATCGCCGTGGCCGTGCGCACCGGGGCCCCCATCTTCGCGGCCGATGACCTGCTGGATGAGAACGCCATCGAGTTCGAGCACGAGCCCGAGGACGACGAGGACATGGTCGAGAAGTTCAAGGAGTTCCTCGACCAGGTGACCCCGGAGGACTTCGCCGACTAGTCCCGGGTGGTCTCGCGCTTGGTGAGCTCCAGCACGTGGCCGTAGATCTCGGTGAGGCCCTCGCCGGACAGCGGGCCCTTGTTGGCGCCCACCAGGTAGCGGGTCATCCACTCCTCGCGGGAGGGGTCCACGAACTCCAGCCCGCGCTCCTCCTTGTACCCGCGCAGGCGGGCCACGAGCGTGAGGCGCTGGTTGATGGCCTGGATGAGCTTGAGGTCGTTGTCGATGATCTGATCGCGCATCTGGCGGATCACGACGTCCTCGGTCTCTGAAACGGGGTCATTCGGCATGCGCGAAACCCTATCCCAGCGGCCCTGGGCGCTGGCCGGGAACCCTCCCGGGGTCTACCCTTTCCGTCCTGATGTTCGATCTCTCCCCGATCCAGCTCATCATCGTGCTCGTCATCGCCGTGCTGGTGCTCGGCCCCTCGAAGCTGCCGGAGTTCAGCCGAGCCGTGGGCAAGGGCATTCGCGACCTCAAGGACACCCTGAGCGGCGACCGGCATGACGACCCCGTGCCTGCGCCTGCGCCGACCCCGGCCGCGCAGGCCGCGCCGGTGACCACGGCCACGGCGGGCGTGCCCGAGGAGCCCACCGCGTCGGCCGACGTCCTGGAGGGCGTGGTGGTGAGCGGGGACGCCCCACCTGCGGAGCGCCCGCCCGCAACGGGGTAACGCATGGCTCGCCTGTTCGGCAGGCTCGGGGTGAGCCGGGCCGACCCCGACGACGAACTCAGCGTCGTCGAGCACCTCACCGAGCTGCGCACCCGGCTCTTCATCGTGGTGCTGTCGCTGGCCGTGGCCTTCGCCGTGCTCTACGTGTTCAACGGATGGCTTCTTGGCGTGCTGCTCGACCCGCTCGCGCCCGAGTACCGCAAGCTGCTGGCGCTGTCGCCCACCGAGCCCTTCATGGTCACGTTGAAGGTGGTGTTCGGCGCGGCCGTGCTGGTGACCCTGCCGATCCTGCTCTACCAGGCGTATGCGTACGTGGTGCCGGCGATCGGCAACCAGACGCGCCGCAAGATGCTGGCGATCGTCGGCGGGGTGTCCCTGCTGTTCATCGGCGGCGTGGTGTTCGTGTACTTCCTCGTGCTGCCGGTGGCCCTGCAGTGGCTGCTGGGCTTCGCCGGTGACGAATTCCAGATCGGCCTGCGCGCCGACGACTACTTCTCGTTCGCCCTCACGATCATGCTGGCCGGTGGACTGGTGTTCGAGGTGCCCATCGCCATGCTGGTGCTGGCGCGCCTGGGGCTGGTGACCGCGCAGCAGTTCCGGAAGGGCTGGCGCGTGGCCGTGGTGGTGATCGCCCTGATCGCGGCGATCCTCCCGGGTGGCGACCCCGTGAGCATGATCATGCTCATGATCCCGCAGCTCATCCTCTACGCCGTGGGCATCTGGCTGGCGTCCACCTTCGGGAGGCCGGCGCCGTGGGCGAGGGGGTCCGGAGCGGACGCCGAGGTGGCGCAGGCCCCGTAGTTGCTTGCGGTGGCAAGCACCGGCGATACGATGAACGCATGAAGCTCAACGGCATCCACCACATCTCCGTCATCACCGGGAATGCCCTGCAGAACGTGGACTTCTACACCCGCGTGATGGGCCTCCGGCTGGTCGCGAAGACCGTGAACCAGGATGATCCCGGCGCGTATCACCTGTTCTACGGCGATGAGCACGCGCGTCCCGGAGCGGACCTCACCTTCTTCGAGTACCCGGGAGCCATGCCGGGGCGCGTGGGCGCCGGCGTGCCACACCGCATCGCCTGGCGGGTGGCCTCCGCGGATGCCCTGGCGTTCTGGGAAGCGCGGCTGGATGGCGAGGCACGCGTGGTGGAGCGCGTGGGCGACGAGCTGCTGTTCGAGGACCCCGAGGGGCTCGGCCACGTGCTGGTGGTGGAGGGCGGCACCGATGCCCCGCTCAGTGCGCGGCATCCCGAGATCCCCCCTGAGCACGCCCTGCGCGGGTTCGACGGCGTGCGCGTGTACAGCGCCGCGCCGCAGGCCACCATGGCGGTGCTCGAGCAGGTCATGGGGGCGAGCCCCCGGGCAGATGGCCGGTTCGAGGTCCGCGGTGGATCGCGGGGAGGGTGGATCTCCGTGGAGGAGGCCCCCGATGGCACCTGGGCGCACCAGGGAGCGGGGGTCATCCACCACATCGCCTTCTCCACCAACGACGACGACCAGACGGAGTGGGACCGCCTGCTGCGCCAGGCCGGCATCGGCACGAGCGGCATCGTGGACCGCCACTTCTTCCGATCGGTGTACTTCCGGGAGCCCGGTGGTCTCCTGTTCGAGCTGGCCACCGAGGAGCCCGGGTTCATCGTGTCGGGCCCCGAGGAGGACTTCGGCAAGCACCTCTTCCTGCCGCCGTGGCTGGAGGACCGCCGCGATCTGGTGGAGGCGCGCCTCGTGCCCGTACCCGACCCGCGGGCGGACTGGCCGTCGGGGGCCACCGCGTGAGCACGGGCGGTGCCGACCACGCCAACGGCCTGGGATTCGCCCATGCGTTCGAGCGCGGCACGGCGGCCGACACGCTGCTGGTGCTCCATGCCACGGGAGGCGATGAGCACCAGCTGCTGCCGCTTGCGCGGCGCCTGGCACCCGCGGCCAACCTGCTCGCACCTCGCGGCAAGGTGATGGAGGGTGGTGTGACCCGCCGGTTCTTCGCACGGCGCAGCATGCTCGACCTGGACATCGACGACCTTGCGCTGGCGGCCGACGAGCTGGCGCAGTTCGTGGCCGACGCAACCGGGGCATACGGGCTGGACCCCTCGCGCGTCACCGCCCTCGGGTACTCGAACGGCGCGAACGCCGCGGTGGGCGTGCTCTTCCGCCATGCGGGCACGCTGGCCGGGGCGGCGCTCCTCAGGCCCGTGATGCCCTACGAACCCGGGGACATCGCATCACTCGAGGGCACGCGCGTGCTGATCGCCGCGGGCACGCACGACCCCTACTGCGCACCCGCGGCCACCGAGCGGCTGGGGAAGGTGCTCACCGATGCCCATGCGGATGTCGTGACCAGCGTGGCCGATGCCGCGCATGAGCTGGTGGAGCGCGACCTCCTGGTGACCGCCGAATGGCTGGGCGCCCCCGCCGGGGGCTGACCGCGGGGTCAGCCGGGCGCGCCCTCGCGCAGGGAGTGCCCGGTGAGCACGATGAAGAGGTCCTCGAGGGTGGCGCGCCGCTCGGCAACCATCTCGTAGGGGATGCCCGTGCCGTCGGCGCGAACGCGCATGTCGTGGGCGTTGTCGCCGAAGGCCATGACCACCTCGCCCTCCACCAGGTGGGTGGGGCTCGCGGCGGCGGCCAGCGCCCCGGCGCCACCCGGGGCCGTGCGCACCTCGAGCACCTCGGCGCCCACCTCGTCCCGCACCAGCTCGGCCGGCGCTCCCTGCCGCACCACGCGCCCGTGGTCGATCACCACCAGGCGGTCGCACAGGCGCTCGGCCTCGTCCATGTAATGGGTGGTGATGACCACCGACGTGCCGCGCGAGCGCAGGTCGCGAAGGCGCTCCCACACCAGCCGGCGTGCCTGGGGATCGAGCCCGGTGGTGGGCTCATCCAGCAGGATCATCTCGGGTTCGTTGATGAGCGCACGGGCGATCTGCAGCCGCCTCTGCATGCCGCCCGAGAGCCGCACCACGGTGTCGTCGATGCGCTCGTGGAGGTCGACGAACCGCAGCAGCTCCAGGGCACGTTCGTGCGCCTCGGCGCGGCCCATGCCGAAGTACCGGGCATAGACGAGCATGTTCTCGAGCACCGTCAGCTCGAGATCGAGGTTGACCTCCTGCGGCACCACGCCCAGCCGCGCCTTGAGGGCGCGCGGCTCGACATCCGGGTCCATGCCGAGCACGGCGAGGTCGCCGCTGTCGCGCGTGGACAGGCACGCGAGCATGCGCATGGTGGTGGTCTTGCCGGCACCGTTGGGGCCCAGGAACCCGAAGCACTCGCCCCGGTGAACCTCGAGGTCGATGCCGTCCACCGCCACGCGCGGCCCGAACGCCTTGCGCAGGTCACGGGCCTGCACCGCAGGGCCCGGCACGGCCGGTCTAGACCCGCGTGGTGCTGCCGGCCACCGTGCCCTTGATCGTCATCTGCAGGCCGTCGG
>JBIIJJ010000101.1:0-5932 GCA_044233875.1 Miltoncostaeaceae bacterium
CCGAGGCCGACGTGGCCGACGTGTATGCCCAGCAGGCGCGGCTCACCCGCAAGGTGGGGCGCGGAATGCTGGTATTCGCCCTGGTGTGGTTCCCGGCGCTGCTGATCGTGCCGGGGGTGTTCAAGACCGGGGCGATCGTGTCGCTCGCCCTCTCCACCATCGCAGCCGTGCTCGTGATGGTGATCGTGGAGCACACCTGGATGAAGCCGCGGGCGCAGCACAAGGACCGATTCGGCTACAGGCCGCCGCCGCCGCGCGAGTACCAGTCGCCGGTCAGCCGATTCCTGCGTGACGTTCGGGACCAGGTGCAGAAGTAAGCTGCGATACGCTCTCAGCGTGCAGATGTCCGCTGAGAGCGAACAGTCAATCGGGGCCCTGCTCGGGGAGGCGCTACGCGCCCGCCGGGAGGATTCCGGGCTGTCGCTGCGCGGGGCCGCCGAGCGCGCGGGCATGAGCCCGGCGCACCTCTCGGAGGTCGAACGCGGGCTCAAGGAGCCGTCCTTCGGGGCGCTCGCACGCATTGCCGATGCCATGGGCGTGGAGCCGGGCGAGGTCTTCCTCGACCTCGCCATCGCGCTTGGCGCCGCCCCTCCCCGCCCCGCGCGGCGGCCGCTGGGGTTTGCGCCCGACCCCCTCGACGAGATCGAGTGGGCCACCGGCCGGCTTCACCAGGACGACCTGCGGGCCTTCGCGGCCTTCGGCGCTTTCCTGGCATCCCAGAGTCCCACCACTGACCAAGGAGTCACCACCGCATGAGCCCGCTCATCCCGATGGTCATCGAGCAGACCGCCCGCGGCGAGCGCTCGTTCGACATCTACTCGCGCCTGCTCAACGAGCGCATCATCTTCCTGGGCACCCCGGTCGATGACCAGATCGCGAACCTGATCGTCGCGCAGCTGCTGCACCTCGAGAGCGAGGACCCCGACAAGGACATCTCGCTGTACATCAACTCGCCCGGCGGCTCGGTGTACGCCGGCCTTGCGATCTACGACACCATGAACTTCATCAAGCCCGACGTGCAGACCATCTGCTGCGGCATCGCCATGAGCATGGGCGCCCTGCTGCTGGCAGGTGGCGCCGCCGGAAAGCGCATGGCACTGCCGAACAGCCGCATCCTGATCCACCAGGTGCTGTCGGGCTTCCAGGGGCAGGCCACGGACATCGAGATCCACGCCCGCGAGACGCTGAACCTGCGCGCGCGCCTCGACCAGATCCTTGCCCAGCACACGGGCAAGACCGAGGAGCAGATCCACATCGACTCCGAGCGCGACCGCTTCTTCACCGCCGCCGAGGCCGCCGAGTACGGCCTGGTGGACCGCGTGATCGAGAGCCACTAGCGCTCGCCCCACCCCCCGGTGCCTGACACCGGGGGGTGTCAGGCACCGGGGGGTGTCAGGCACCGGGGGGTGTCAGGCACTGACCCTTGTCTGTCCCCGCCGTTTGGCGCCTACGCCTGCCTCGTGCTCGCCACGAGGCGAGCATCCGCGAGTCCGACCTCTACGGTCGTTGACAGGGCTCGGCTCACCGCGGATGCCGTCGAATCTCCGGCGCCCAGGATCTGGCCGAGGCGTTCAAGGTCGATGCTGCCGGGATACACGACCCCGCCCCTGAGCGCTGCGTAGCTACCCCAGGGCCACTCGCGCGGATGCTCAACGAGTCCCGCTCGCACGGGATTCAGGGCGACGTATCGAAGGGCGGCATGCATCTGGGCATCAGAGGCGATGTGGACATCGTGGAAGCGGGCCCCAAACAGGTAGCCCGACCTCTCATGCCGCCGATTGAAGTACCGGGCGTGACCACCAAGGACATCGCGCATGACCCGGCTGATCGAGAGCCCGTCGCCGCTCAGGATCAGATGGATGTGGTTGCCCATGAGGCAGTACGCCAGACAGCCAAGAGGCCGCCCGTCGATCGCGTCACCGAGTCGCCGGACAAAGCGACGCCGATCGTGCTCGTCCAGGAAGACGTCGCGCTTGTCCACCCCTCGCGACGTGAGGTGGTAGCTCTCGCCTGCCGCCAGCTGCCGGGGCACTCGTGGCACGACGACGAGTTCAGCCGATGAAGGTTCATGCATGGCGGGCGCAGAGCGCCATCTCGCTCGCATCGGTGTATCAGGGACAGACAAACCCCGGTGTCTGGCACCGGAGGGTGCCTGTCCCCGTTCGGTGCCTGACACCGGGGGGCGGGCGCCTAGCCTCCACCGCGTGAGTTCTGCCCCTGCCATCCGGGCCATCGGCCTCGGCAAGTCATACGGGTCCGGTCCCCCCGCCCTGGAGGGCGTTGACCTCGAGGTGCAGCAGGGCGAGCGCATCGGGTTCCTCGGGCCCAACGGCGCCGGCAAGACCACCTTCATCCGCTGCGCGCTCGGCGTGCTGCGCCCCAGCCAGGGATCGGTGGAGATACTCGGGCACGACGTGGTGAGCGACCGCCTCGCCGCGCTAGCAGAGGTGGGGTACGTGCCGGGAGACCTCGGCATGATCCGTGCCGTCACGGGCAGGCGCATGCTCGACGCCCTCGCGCGCCTTCATCCGCGCCCGCCCGTGCTGCAGGCGCAACTGCTGGCCGCGCTCGAGCTGGACGACCGCGCGCTGGGCAAGCGCATCCGCGACTACTCCACCGGCATGCGGCAGAAACTGGGCCTGGTGGCCGCGCTGCAGCATGACCCCCCGGTGATCATCCTCGACGAGCCCACCTCCGGGCTCGACCCGGTGATGCAGGCGCGCCTGCTGGAGGTGCTCGACGAACGGGCGCGCGAGGGCCGCACCGTGTTCTTCTCGAGCCATGTGCTCGGCGAGGTCGACGAGCTCTGCGACCGCGTGGCCATGGTGCGCGGCGGCAAGCTGCTGCTGGTGCGGGATGTCGGCGAACTGCGCCGGGCCCGCATGCGCACCGTGGAGGTGCTGTTCGACCAGCCCGTCGACCCGGCCACCTACCGGGTGGAGGGCATGGGCGACGTGCGCGTGGAGGGCCACGTGCATCACTTCACGCTCTCGGGCGACCCCGGGCTGCTGCTCACGCGGCTCGGCGCCCTCTCCCCCCGTGACATCACCATCGAGGCCGCGCGCCTCGAGGATGTCTTCCGCTCCCTCTACCTGGGGGAGGGCGACTGATGGGCGTGGTGTTCTCGCTGGCCATCCGGCGCTCGCTGCGGCGCACCCTGCTGCTGGGCATCGCGCTCGGGGCCTTCCTGTTCCTCGTGGGCCTCTCGTACTCATCGGTGGACGAGAACCAGATCCGCAGCCTCGTGGAATCGCTGCCGCCGGCCCTGCAGGCGTTCGTGAAGGGCTCGGACATCGCCAGCCCCTCCGGTTACCTGGGATCCACCTTCATCCACCCCATCACGCTGTCGATCATGGCCGCCACGGCCATCGCCGCAGGGGCGTCGCCCGCGCGCGACGTGGAGACCGGGGTGGCCGAGCTCATGCTGTCGCGACCCCTCACCCGCACGGCCTGGCTGGGGGCGGAGATGCTGGCCATGGTGCTGCAGGTGCTGGTGGTGGCCGCCCTCGGCTTCATCGGCGCCCTGATCGCGGTCACCACCGTGGACGCCCTCGCGCCCGTGGCCGTGGGCAACCTGCTGCTCACCACGATCCCGCTGCTGCTGCTGTTCATCGGCATCGGTGCGGTGACCATGGTGGCAGGGTCGTTCTCCCGCACGGCAGCCCGGGCCATCGGCTGGGGAACCGGCTTCGCGCTGGTGGCCTACGCCCTCGACTACCTGGCCCAGGTGTGGGGCGTGGCCGAGCCGCTGGGCCCGCTGTCGGTCATGCACTGGTACCGCCCGGCGAACATCCTCGGGTCGGGCACCGTGCCGGCATCCACGTGGATCGCCCTCATCGGCGTGGCCGTGGTGGCCATGGCCGTCGCGCTGGCGGTCACCTCACGGCGCGAAGTGGCGCCGTGAGGTGACGCCGCGCGGCGGCGGTACTACGAACCCGGCCTGAGGTTGCCCTTGGGCGGGTTGGTCTTCGTCAGGCCCTGGAAGGTCCTGTACGACGGCTTCTGGCCGCCGGCGTCGAACAGCAGGCCGCCGGGCCAGTTCGCGTTGTCCTGCAGCTGGAACCAGATCACCACCGGCACGCGGCTGCTCTTCACGAAGGGCACCTTGAAGATGTCCTTCATGTACTGCGCCTGCTGCGAGGTGGAGAACTTCACCTTGCGGTACGGGGTGGTGGCCGTGGTGTACGAGGCCTCGGTGATGTAGATCTTCTTGCTCTTGCCGCCCGGCAGCTTGTTCACCTCGGTGACGATCTCATCGAGGGTGTCCCACGCCGGGAAGATGGTGGTCTTCTTGAGCGGCGGCACGGCCGGGTAGATGTGCTGCGAGTACTGGCTCCCGGCCTTGAGGCCGAACTTCTTGAGGTCCTTGACCCAGTCGAGGGTGCCACGGCCCGAGGAGTCGCTCTTGCCCTTGGGGCCCGTGACGCCCGTGATGGGCACGGCACGCGGGTTGGCCGCCTTGATCGCCGGCACGGCGAGGTTGGCCATCTGCACGTACTTGGGCGACGAGGCAACCTTGCCGCCCGAGTACTGCGGGTACAGGTAGATCTGCAGGTTGGGCTCGTTCCAGATCTCGTAGAACTTGACGAGGCAGGTGCCCTGGCCCGGGATCTGCGTGACGCCGTTGTAACGGGTGGCCAGCGCCGACATGAAGTCGGCGTAGTCCTGCGCGTTCAGCGGTGCCCGCGAGTTCCACACCACGCCCTTCACGCCCAGCCTGCCGCCGGTGGCCCAGCCCGGCGCGTTCCACGTGGTGACGATGGGCTGCATGCCGGCCTTCACGGCGCCGCACAGAGCGGCGTCGCCCCACGTCCAGTCGTAGGCGGGGTCGAGGTGGTTCGCCCCGTTTGCGGGTCGCGTCTGCGCGACCGATGCCCAGAAGAAGTCAATGCGCAGCACCTGCGTACCGGTGGCCTTCGCCATGGCCAGCCGCCCGGGGATGGCGGCTGCCGACACGGCGGGCGTGCGGTCCGCCCCTGCGGCCATGCGGTCGTCCTGCAGGCCGATCGCGGCTCCAAAGCCCATGGCGGGCAGGGCTGCCCCCGCCACGAGTGCGGCGGCGAGCAGCTTCGGCGTGGTGACTCTCACGATCTCACTCCGGGTGTGTGGGGTCGGGGTACGCGGGCGAGGCTAGCAATGCCCCCCGCCGCGTCGGCGCGAGCGGTTCCGCCGTGTCAACCACTTCGCCGCTCGGCGAAGAACTCCCGCATGAGCTCCGCCGCCTCAACCGCGAGAACGCCGCCCTCCACGGGGATTCGCGTGGGCAGGCGGGGGTCGCGGAAGATGTCCACGGCGCTCCCCGCGGCGCCGGATACGGGCTCGGGTGCCCCGTAGACCACCCTCTCCGGGCGTGCCTGCAGGATCGCCCCGGCGCACATGGGGCACGGTTCGAGGGTCACGTAGATGGTGGCGCCCATGAGCCTCCAGCCGCCCAGCGCCAGGGCGGCGTCCCTGATGGCCAGCACCTCCGCATGCGCCGTGGGGTCCTGCCGCAGCTCGCGCTCGTTGCGCGCCGAGGCGATCACCTCGCCATCACGCACCACAACGCACCCCACCGGCACATCGCCGTGTGCCGGGGCACGCCGGGCCTCATCCAGGGCCCGGCGCATCCACCGCTCGTCGTCGTCAATGCTCACGGGCCGCTCCTCCCCGCCGCGCGTATTGGCGTGCCCGACCCATCGAATGCCAGCGCGTACCTGAGCGAGAGCATGCCCGGATCGCGTGCGATCGACGCCGCAGCCTGCTGCGCTGCCCGCGCGTCGAGGCCCGCCACCGCAAGCAGCGCGCCATCCGCGGGGCGCGTGCCCGCGGGCACCAGCACGGCCACCGCGCGCGCACCGGCCACGGGGGCGGGGTCGCCGCCGGCGGCGGGCATGAGCACCACGCGCCCGTCTGCGATGCCGCCGGGCAGGGCCTTGCCCCCGGGGTCGCC
>JBIIJJ010000102.1:0-5907 GCA_044233875.1 Miltoncostaeaceae bacterium
TTGTAGTACGGCGGCACGTAGGCCTCGAAGTAGCCGTCGCGGCCCACCGCGTAGGTGTTGCCGCTGTTGTCCTCGTTGAACCGGAAGCCGAGGCCCAGCACGTCGCCGCCGCCCATCACGAACTTGGGCAGGTAGCCCGTGAAGGTCCAGCCGCCCAGGCCCAGGGCCTGCATGGCCACGTTCAGGTTCTGGCAGATGAAGGCCTGCTCCACCACCATCATGGAGAGGATGCGGTTCTCGAGCTCGATCATGCCCATCGGGCGAGCCGGATCCACGCGGCCCTCATCGACCCACTTCTGCAGGCCGGCGGAACGGCCGCCGTTGCGCTCGTCGATGATGTTGAACTTGTACGAGCGCGCCAGGTAGATGAACAGGACGTTGATGTACTCCATCGTCATGTTCGTGATGGGAACGAAGAGGCTCGTGCCCGGCTTGTTGGCGTTCCACTGGTTGAAGTCGAACAGCCCCGGCAGCGTGGTGGGCAGCTGCGCCCTGCCCTCGTGCAGGCGCACGCGGGCGCGGCGGTAGAGGTCGACCACGAAGTCGGCCTGCTCGTCGAGGGGGCGGCCGGACAGGGTGGACACCTCACCGGGCTCGGGGACCATCTTGAAGATGTCGAGCCACCACAGGCCGTCGTCGTTGCTCCAGAAGAGCTCGGTGCCGTGGTTGGAGCAGGCGCTCGGCCACGTGCGGTTGGTCCACTGCACCAGCGTGCTCATGCCGCGGGCGGGGTCGAGGTCGGCAAGCGCCAGGCCGTTGAGCCCGGTGGCGGCCATCACCAGCAGGGCCTCCTCGAGCTCGGACAGCGGCACGGGCTCGTACGGCGAGGAGTACTCGATGACGTCGCTCTCGACGGTCATGCCGAGGGCCACCCGCCGGGACTTGCGATCGAACACCGACTGGAAGTGCGGATAGCTCAGCGCGTCCATGAAGCCCATGGGCGCACCGGAGACGATCCCGAGGGGGTCGGCTTCGGTCGTCATCGTCCTGTCTCCTTTGGTGTCAGGGAACGGCGGGCACGACTTCGTGCGGTATGTGGCGAAGGATAGGACCGGATATGCCGCGTGCGCCCGCGTACGTTTGACCCGATTGGCGCGTTTCGCCCGCTGTGAGCGGCCTTTTCTTACCTAGTAAGGCACAAGTTGCGGTTGCTACGAAACCTCGACCGGTGTCTGACCCCACCCGGTGTCTGACCCCGGGCCTAGCGCTTCACCTCCACGCCCGCGGCGTCGCGGTCCCAGGTGTCGGCGGTCACGCCCTCGTCACGCAACTCGGTCTTGCGCACGCGCTCCGTGGGGGTCTTGGGCAGGGCGGGCACCACGCGGATGTAGCGCGGCACCATGAAGTACGGCATGCGCTCCGCCATCCAGTGGGTGAGCTCCGCGGGGTCGGGGGCCTCTCCCTCGGCCACCAGCACCACCATGATCTCGTCCTCGCTCGAGGCGCCCTCGTCGGCCTTGACGCCGATCACCGAGCACTCCTTGACGCCGGGGTGGCCTGCGATCTGCCGCTCCACCTCCATGGACGACACGTTCTCGCCGCGGCGGCGGATGTAGTCCTTCACGCGGTCCATGAAGTACACGTAGCCGTCCTCGTCCATGCGCCCGAGGTCGCCGGTGTGCAGCTTGAGGTTGCGGAAGTCCTCCGCGGTCTTCTCGGGCATGCCGTAGTAGGCGCGCATCACGATGTTGGGCACCTTCATGTCCACCACGATCTCGCCGGGGGTCTCGGGCGGCAGCGGACGGTCGGTGCCGGGCTCCACGATTGTCACCTCGTAGCCCGGGTTCGCCTTGCCGCAGCTGCCAAGGCGCACGGGCTGGGTGGGGTCCATCACCGTGCACACGCCGGTCTCGGTGAGGCCGTAGCCCTCCGTGAGCTTGACCCCGAAGCGCTCCTCGAACTCGAAGTAGATATCGCGCGGGGCGGGTGCGGCGAGGATGGAATGCACCGAGTGCGCGCGGTCCAGCTCGGACGGCGGCTGGTTCCACAGGAAGTAGAGCATCGCGCCGATGCCGTTGAACATCGTGGCGCCCATGTCGATGGCCTGCTGCCAGAAGCGCGTACCCGAGAAGCGCTCCACGTAGGCCACGCGCCCGCCGGCGATGAGCGCCGGGTACGCGCACAGCACCTGCGCATTGCTGTGGAACAGCGGCAGGCACGAGAACCAGGTCTCGGTATGCATGTCGGCCACCGACACGCCGCGGTTCTTCGACATGTACTCCAGCGATCCGCGCGCCGAGAAGTAGTCGGCCGCGTTCTGCTTGATCACGCCCTTGCTGCGCCCGGTGGTGCCCGACGTGAACATGACGCGGGCGTCGTCGGTCCAGACGTGGTCCACGCCCGGCTCGGAGTCGGGTGCCTGCATGAGCGACTCCAGCGTCTCCCATGCCACCGCGGGGTCGGGCCCCGTGGGCGCCTCGGTGGGCACCACGATGACCCGCTCGAGCAGCGGCAGCTCGGCCCTGATGAAGTCGAGCCGGTCGAGGAAGGCGTCGGCGATGAACAGCGTGCGCGCCTCGACGAGGTTGATGGTCCACGAGAGGAAGTCGCCCTTGTAGGCGGTGTTGATGCTGCTCATCACCGCGCCGGCCTTGAGGATGCCGTACCAGCACTGCAGGAATTCCTCGCAGTTGGGCAGCATCACGCTCACCGACTCGCCCGGCTGCACCCCGTGCGCGATCAGGCCGTTTGCGATGGCGTTGGCCCGTGCGTTCATGTCGCCGTACGTGACCCACCCGCCGTCGCCGTAGCGCAGGTACGGGCTGTCGCCCCGGGCCTCGGCCTGCTCGCGAAGGATTCGGGCGAGCACCCACGTGGTGGGGTCCTCCTCGGCGTACCAGGTGGTCCATTCGGTGCTCATGCGGGTTCGGGTCCCTTTCCGTCGCGGAAGCGCCGCCAGTCTGCCGGTCGCTTCTCCTGGAATGACCGGATGCCCTCCCCGGGCTCCGGTCCGTACACGTGGTTGATCGCCATCAGTTCCATGCCGGCGTTCACCGGTCCGTAGAGGGAGTCGGTTGCCGTGTTCATGGCGATCTTGGCCAGGCGCAGGCCCTGGGGCGAGCGCCTGAGGATGTCGTCGCACCACTCGTCCACGGCGGCGTCGAGGGCGTGCGGCTGCACCACCCTGTTCACCAGCCCCATCGCCAGCGCCGAATCGGCGTCGTAGTGGCGGGTGAGGAAGAGGATCTCGCGGGCCCTCTTCTCGCCCACGACCGCCGGCATGAGCTGGCAGCCCCACCACAGGGGCGCCGAGCCGATCTTCGGGCCCGCCTGGCCGAATCGGCCGGTGGTGTCGGTGATGGTGAGGTCGCTCATGATGTTGAGCTCGTTGCCGCCGCCGATGCACCACCCGCGCACCCGGCAGATGATGGGCGTGCCGCCGTTGCGCATCGCACCGGCCAGCCGGGGACCGAGGATGTGGGCCTGCCGCTTCTCCTGCATGGTGCGCGTGGGCTCCATGACGTCGCCGCCCACGCAGAAGGCGCGCTCTCCCGCGCCGGTGAACACGATGACCCCCACGGCCTCGTCATCACCGGCGCGCTCGAACGCGTCACACAGCTCGAGGATCGTCCTGCCCCGGAACGCATTGAGCCGCTCCGGCCGGTTGATGGTGATGGTGGCGCGCCCGTCATCCACCTCGAACAGGATGTCCTCGTACTGCACGGCTAGTCCTTCGGCAGGAACTTGCTCGCGTCGATGCCGTGCTCGGCCGCCAGCCTGCGGAAGGTCTCCTTCATCTCCTCGGGGTACTCGGGCAGCTCCTCCTCGGCCAGCACCTGCGCGGCCTTCTCGCGGATTCGCGGCCCGAAGTCCCAGTCGTCGTCGGCCATGAGCCGCTCGATCTCCTTGGCGGGGAAGTACAGCGCGCCGGTATCGCGGCCGTGCTGCTCGGCGATCTGCGTGATCTCCTCGAAGCGGCCGGGCAGCGGGGCCTGCTCCTGGATGAGGCCCTTCTCGCGCAGCAGTTCCACCGTCGCGGGCTGGCACTCGTAGGGAACGCCCAGCGCGTTGTCGTGGAAGAGCTTCTCGAACTTGAGGCGGGGCCGTTGCCCACCGGCCTTGGGGTCCTCGAGCGGGTAGCCCACCGCGTGGCCCCAGGTGAACTTGTAGTTCGGCGGCAGGTTGAAGGCCTTCTCCACGCCGCCCGGCTTGCGGCCGAAGGCGATGAGGATGCTGCCCACGCCCAGGCCCACGCCCGCGGCCATGGCCTGGGCCACGGCCTGGCCGCTCTCGAAGCGCAGCAGTATCTCCGTGCGCTCGGGCGGGAAGCTCATGAGGCGCGGGATCGTCTGCGTCATCGAGAACTCGTAGTTCCACCCGTGGTACTTGGTGGCGGCACCGGCGAGGCTCAGGCTCGAGATGCCGTCCACCGCGCGGCCGTACCAGGCGTTGATGTTGGTGAGCCACAGGATGAGGTGCGAGGCCTGGTTGATGATCTGCACGTTGAAGCCCGAGACGCACTCCTCGAGTTCATCCCAGTATTCGCACTCGTCGCGGCGAACCACGATGGCCTCGGTGCAGTTGATGTTGCCCTGGCAGCTCGCGAAGCGCGCGGCCTGCAGCATGGCCTCGATCTTCCACCGCTCCACCTCGCGGCTGTCGTCGAAGTAGCGGATGCTGCGGCGGTTGCCGAGCGCCTCGAGGATCGGCACATCGGGAACCTGGCTCGCGGGGGGTACGGCGGTATCGGCCATGGGTTGTCCTCCGGGAATCGGTGTCGCCACCCGCGCGCCGCGGGCGCGCCACCGAGCCTACGCCCGGGTGGTGTTGGCCGTCCGCGGCGTCGTGTTCCCTTCGCCGCGTGAGCCAGCAGAACCCCTATCCCGCCTATGAGCAGAAGGGCGGGGCCCGCGGCGCGCGCCTTCCGTACATGCCGGGCGTCGATGGCCTGCGCGCGCTGGCCGTGGCCACGGTGTTCATGTACCACGCGGGCGCCACGTGGCTGCCCGGGGGGTTCCTGGGCGTCGACTTCTTCCTGGTGATCTCGGGGTACCTCATCACCTCGCTGCTGGTGGCAGAGCAGCGCTCGACGGGCCGGCTCGACCTGTGGCGCTTCTGGCTGCGCCGCGCGCGCCGGCTCCTGCCCGCCCTGCTGCTGGCGCTGGCGGGCACCCTCATCGCCATGCTCATCCTCCATTGGGAGGAGGTCGCCCGGCTCAAGGGCGCAGCGCTGTCGTCGCTGGCCTATGTGACCAACTGGTACTTCATCGTCGCCGACGTGCCGTACTTCGAGCAGTTCGGCCGCCCCAACGTGTTCACGCACCTGTGGTCGCTGGCCGTCGAGGAGCAGTTCTACCTCTTCTGGCCCGTGGTGCTGGCCGTGGTGCTCATCGTGTTCCGCATGCCCGTGTGGGTGCTTGGGGTGCTGGCGGCCGCGGGTGCGGCGTTCTCCAGCTGGTGGGCCTGGCACCTGTACGACCCGTACGAGCTGCCGTGGCGCATCTACTACGGCACCGACACGCGTGCGGTGGGGCTGTTCGTCGGCATCGTCGGTGCCGTGCTGCTGCCTCCGAGCAGGCTGAAGCCGATTGCATCGTGGCTGGGGCGGACGGCCATGGAGATCATCGGCCTCGCGGCGCTTGCCGGCGTGGTGTGGTGCATGTTCACCATCAACGAGTTCGAGTCGCCCCTGTACCAGGGGGGCTTCCTCCTGCTGGCGGTGCCGGCCATCGTGCTCATCATCGTGACCGCGCACCCGCAGTCGTTCATGGGGCGCTTCTGGGGGCTGCCGATCCTCGTGTGGATCGGCGCGCGCTCGTACGGCATGTACCTGTACCACTGGCCCGTGCTCATGCTCACCCGATCCGGGGAGGACGTCGCCCTGTCGGGCGCCCCCCTGGTGGCGATCCAGGTGATCCTGGTCGTGGGCATCTCGGCGCTGTCGTACACGTACGTGGAGCAGCCGAT
>JBIIJJ010000103.1:0-5906 GCA_044233875.1 Miltoncostaeaceae bacterium
CAGGTGGCGTTCCTGCGCCGCACGCTCGCGCGCGCCACCGAGCCGGTGAAGGTGGTGTCAATCCACCAGCCGCCGTACACCGCGGGGCTGCACGAGCCGGCCACCACCACGCAGCGACTCATGGTTCCGCTGATTCGCCGGTACGGCGTGTCGCTGGTGCTGAGCGGCCACAACCACTCGTACGAGCGCATCGTGCAGGGCGGCGTCACCTACATCGTCTCGGGCGGCGGCGGGGCGCAGGTGTACCCGTGCGTGCGCCTGCCTGCCGGGCTCAGGAAGTGCACGCCCGAGTACCACTTCCTCGAGGTGGACGCCACGCCGGGTGCGCTGAAGGTGCGCGCCGTGAGGCGCGACGGCACCACGCTCGAGGCCGTTGACGTTCCGGTGAGGACCGCGCCGGCCGGCTAGGCCACCTGCGGGGCGCGCCCCTCGGCCGTGGCGGCCGCCCAGGAGTCCGCCACGCGCACGGTGATGCGCCGGATGGTGGCCGACACGTGATCGCGGTCGTCCGGCGTGAGCGCCATCGGGGGCTCCGACAGGGCCTCATCCACCGCGCGCTCGAACCGCAGCGCGGGCTCGAGGGCCCGCTCGGCGGGCGAGCCGGCGGCCCCATGCGCCCGCCCGAACGCATCCGCGCGCTCGAGGGCCTCGCCCAGTCGTCCCGTGCGCAGTGCCTGTGCCAGCACCAGCACCCGGTCGCGGGTCACCCGTGGCGGTTCGCCGCCCTGCGCGTCCGCGGCGAGGTCTGCGATGCGCTCGATGCGGTCGGCGAGCGCATCGGCCGCCGCGGGGCGCGGCGAGACATGCGTGGACCTCTCGGTGCGCGGTGTGGCGGGGTCGGGGCTGGTTGCCAGCCAGTCGGCCAGGGCGGCGGGGTTGAACCGGCGATGCCCGCCCGCCGTGCGCACATGCGGCACCCGGCCCTCCGCCGACCACGCGCGGAGGGTGCTGGTGCTCACGCCCAGTGCGCGGGCGGCGTCCGATATGGGCAGCCAGGCGCGTTCCTGCCGGGCCCGGGTGCTATGCCGCATGGCCCAGCCCGTCGTGCGCGATCTCACGCGACCGCCTGCCCGCGGCGAGCCCGGCCGTCGTGCGCCATGTGATGCGGTCGAGCGCGGCGCGCGTTGCGGTGAGGTCGTCCGGGCTGCATTCGTGATCGCGCAGCACGCGTTCCGTGGCGCGGGCCACGGCGAGGGCCTCGCCCACCGGCTGCGTGGCCGAGAGACCCGCGGCCCCATGGCGATGGGCCTGCCACTCGGCCTCGCGCAGGCATACCGAGAGGTCGCCGGTATCGAGCGCATCGGCGAGGTCGGCCACGCTCTCCGACATGCGGTCGGCGCGCGCCTGCGTGCGGCGCGTGGAGAGGCGGTGGGCATCGGCCATGAGTGACATTGCATCGGCCACGATGCGCCGCGACGTGCCGGCGATCACGCGCGCCGCATCGGGGCGCGCCTCGATGCGGCCTGCCACCAGGGGCCCTGTGCGTCCGGATGCGTGATCCGGCAACTCGCCACCGCGCTCATTGAGCCATGCGCGCAGCACCTCGCGGTCGAAGCGCCGGTGCCCCCCGGGCGTGCGATCGTGGGGCACCCGGCCCGCCGCGGCCCATGCGCGCAGTGACGACACGCTTACCCCGAGCAACCGTGCGGCTGCCGAAACCGACAGCTGACCGGCATCCCGTGTGCCCGTCTGGGTCATGGGATCGAGTGTCGATTACCCCGGGTCCGTGCTCAACGGGCTTTTCGGGGGGCATCACTGGACGTGCGGCTAGGAGGCGCCCCCGCAGGCGTGGTGCACCACTTCCTCGGGCGTGTCCGCCAGGTGGATGCGGTCGAGGTCGGACTCGTCGATCCAGCCCTCGCGCAGGGTGGTGTCCCGCATCCAGTCGAGGAGGCCCTTCCAGTGCGACGACCGGTAGAGCACCAGCGGGAAGTCGCGCACCTTGCCGGTCTGGATCAGCACCAGTGCCTCGAACAGCTCGTCGAGCGTGCCGAAGCCCCCGGGCATCACCACGAACGCCTCGGAGTACTTGACGAACATGGTCTTGCGCACGAAGAAGTACCGGAAGTCCACGCCCAGGTTCACGTACGGATTGCGGTACTGCTCGTGGGGGAGCTCGATGTTGAGTCCCACCGACAGCCCGCCCGCCTCGCTGGCCCCCTTGTTGGCGGCCTCCATGAGCCCCGGTCCCCCGCCGGTGATGACCGTGCGCCCCTCCTTGGCGAGCAGGCGGCCGACCTCCACCGCGGCCGCGTAGTCGGGGTCGTCCGGCCCCGTGCGGGCCGATCCGAATACGCACACCGCAGGGCCCACGCGGGCGAGCAGGTCGAATCCCTCCACGAACTCGCCGAGTATCCGCAGCGCGCGCCAGGGGTCGGTGCTGACGAAGTCGGGCTCCGGCCCGCGCAGCAGCGCCAGGTCGGCGTCGCGCACGCGCTCGGAACCCGGCCCGACGGTGGTGATGCGCCCGCGGCGCTTGGGCTGATTTGCCATCAGACGGTCCCCTCGTCGAGGTGGTGCATCACCTCTCGCGCCCGTTCCCGGATGGCGGGAAGGTCGTTGCGCCGGTCGAGGTTGCGCATCGAGAGGGACATGCGGGGATTCTGCCCGAGCCGCTCACGGTGGCGGTCGAGGAAGTCCCAGTAGAGGGCGGTGAAGGGGCATGCGGTGGGCCCCGTCGCCGTGCCGGGGTCGTACGGGCACGACCGGCAGTGGTTGCTCATGCGCTTGATGTACGCGCCGCTCGCGGCATACGGCTTGGTCATCATGTCGCCGCCATCGGCGAACAGCGCCATGCCGACCACGTTGGGGGCCATCACCCATGCCGAGGCATCCACGTGCGCGGCCCAGAACCAGCGGGTGGCGCTCCAGGGGCGCGTACCGCGCATGAGCATGAGCGTGCCCAGCACCATCAGCCTCTGGATGTGATGCGAGTAGCCGCGCTCGTGAATGCCCGCCATCGCCACCTGCACGCAACGCATGCGGGTGGGTGCGCCCAGGAGCGCGGCCGGCACGGGGGCCTCGGCGCCAAGCGCGTTGGCCTCGCGCCAGGGGCGCCGCCAGTACCAGCCCCACACGTACTCGCGCCAGCCGATCACCTGCCGTACGAAGCCCTCCACCGATGCGATGGGGGCGCCGTCATCGAGCGCGTCGGCCACGCGGCGCGCCACGTGGGCGGGGGAGATGAGCCCAAGGTTGAGCGGGCCCGAGATGAACGCATGCGACATGGCCCAGTCGTCGTCCATCATGGCGTCCTGGTGGGGCCCGAACCCCGCGAGGCGGGCGTCGATGAACCTGTCGAGCGCCTGCTCGGCCTCGCGCGCGGTGGCCGCCATCACGCGCTCGCCCCCGGCACCGGTCTCGGGAAGCCCCGCGAACTCCGCGCGCAGGTCGCGGTCGAGGGGGTCATCTGCGGCGGGCAGCCACGGCGCCGGGGCGCCCAGGTCGCGCGTGCGCGGCGGGGGCTTGCGGTTCTCGCCATCGAGGCTCCACGAGCCGCCGATGGGCTTTCCATCGGCATCGAGTAGCAGCCCGAGGCGCCGGCGCATCTCGCGGTAGAAGGTGTCCATACGCGGTTGGCGGCTGCCCAGCACCTCGGCCAGCTCGCCGGGTCGCGTGATGAATCCCACGGGCTCCCGTACCTCCACGGGCACCGGCAGTTCCCGGGCCAGGCGCTGCGTGAGGCGCAGGCCGCTTCGGGAGGTGGGGTGCGCAACCACCACGCGGCCCGGCGAGTGCTCGGCCACGTGGGCGCGCACCCCATCGGCCAGGGTGGCCGCCCGGCGAAGGTCCACCTGCCAGCCGCGCTCCCGCAGCTCATCGGCCATGCGGCGCATGGCACCGATCACCAGCACGCGTCGCTCGCGGTTGAACGGCAGCCGGCGGATGGCGAAGTCGCTCTCCACCATGAGCACCCGCGCCTCGCCCGCGCGATGGCCCCTGAAGGCCGGGCCCGAGGAGTCCAGCTGGTCCCCGAGCACCCATATGGTGGGCGCGCTCAGCGCCCCTTCACGGCGTCGTGCTGCGCCCGCCTGGCCGCGGTGCGGTCGAGCACCGCCTGCTCGGCATCGCTGATGCCCTCGGGCACCGGAGTGGCCGCCGGCCCGAAGTGCTCATCCATCCACTGGTCCAGCCCGTGGGCGGGGATCGCCCCGAACCGGGTGGCCACCACCGCGCCGCGGCTCATGAGGGCGATGGCCGGAACGGCCGAGGGGCTCACGCTCACGCCCTCGGGCCAGCCCTCCTCGCCGCGGGCCCGCCAGTCCTCGGGCCCCCACATCTCCACGAACGCCATGAAGAGGTCGGGACGCGCATTGCCCAGGGCCTCGAGCCCGGCGCCCGTTACCTGGCAGGCCGGGCACACGGGACGGCCGATCACCAGCACGGCGTGCTCTGCCGCGGCGATCTCGGGCATGCGCGATGCCAGCGAACGGCCGTCGATGTCGAGCCGCGTGCCCATCAGCCCGCCCTCCTCAGCACTCCCACCGATACCGCGCCGCCGCCGGTCCACCGGTAGTCCATGCGCCCGTCGGCCCTCAGGGCGAGGGTGGTGGTGCCCGACCCCACGCACACCGTGCTGGACGACCGGGCGATCTCCTCATCGAACACGCCGCGCTGCTGGGTACCGCCACGCGGCACCAGCGTGCCCCCGCAGGAGAGCGGTGCCGAGTAGTCGCTTGCGCCCGCCATCTGCCCGGGCCGCACGCCCACCACGCGGATGCGCGCCGAGATGGCCCCGAGGCCGTCCTGGGTGATGCGGCCGGTCCACCACCCCGACAGGCCGCGCGGCTCCAGGTAGCCCACGCTCCCGGCATCGCCCTTGCGCCACACGTAGCGAAGACGTCCGTCCGAGGCGGACGACAGCCTGACCGTGCCGTTGTTGACGCACTTGTCGCCGGCGTTGGCCGCGATGCTCTCCGAGAAGACCGTGGCGCGACCCGACGTCGACACGGGGATCCACCGCGCCGAGCAGTTGATCGGGTCGCCCAGCCTCACCACGCCGGTGGGGCGCCCGGTGGCCGACACGGCCACCGAGGCGGTGACCGGGAACGTGAAGTCGGCGACGCTGGTGCTGCTGGCCGTGCCGCTCCAGGCCCCTGCCAGGGGCGCGGTGGCGGGCCACGACGAGCGCCCGCCGTCTGCCACGGCTGTTGCCGATGCGGTGAGCACTGCAGTGCAGGTGAGCAACACCGCCATTGGCCTGCGGGTCATGCGGTCTCCTTGGGTGCCGTGGCGCCTGGGTCGGGTGGCACGTTACCGTCGCCCGGGATCATCGGCTCGCCCTGCGCGATTGCCTCGGCGCGCGCCTCGGCGGCCTCGAGGGCCTCCTCCTGGGCCACCATGCGGCGCTCGCGCAGCAGCACGATGAACCCGACGACGATGGCCACGCCGATCGCCACCACCAGCGCCACCCATACCTGGTTGGCGAATGCCTTACCCGCGAAGTAGCCGATCAGCGCCGCCTGCAGCGACCAGAGCAGCGCACCGGCGGCGTCGAACATGAGGAAGCGCGGGTACGACATCTGGCCGGCGCCGCACGCCAGGTTGATGCCGATGCGGATGCCGGGCAGGAAGCGGCCCACGAACACCAGTGCCGGCCCCTGGCGCCGCACCATGCCCTCTGCCGTGCGGGTGCGCTTCTCGCCCACCATGCGCACCAGGGTGCCGCGTATCCATGGCCCGCCCGCCCGTCCGGCCCAGTAGGCCAGGGAGTCGCCCACCACGGCGCCAACTGCCCCAACCAGCACGACGCCCCACAGCGAGAGGGCGCCCTCCGCCGCGAACACCGCCCCGGCGACGATGGATGTTTCCCCGGGCAGGATCGGGAAGATGCCGTCCCCGGCCACCACGAGGAAGATCGTGATGTAGCCGTACTCGGCGGCCCATTCCCCGATGGAGGCGAAGAA
>JBIIJJ010000104.1:0-5835 GCA_044233875.1 Miltoncostaeaceae bacterium
GGAAGGCACCGCGCATGCCCGGGTGAAGCTGGATGCCATCGGCGCCCGCCTCGACGTGCTGGCAGTGCTGCCAGAGCACCACGCCCGCGCCGACGACCGGCTGGATGCGGCCACGCGCGTGGCCCGGCGGGCCCAGGCCGAACTCGACCGGGCGGGCGCAGTTGACGATGTGCCCTCGGCCGAGGCACTGGTGGACGAGGCATTCGTGCTGCTGCGCGACGCCGAGCGCGAGGCGGGAGTGCCCTCGCCCGAGGATCCCTTCGAAGGCCTCTGCCGCTGCGACCCCGCACACGGGCCGGCCACCACCGAGGCCCTCATGCAGCCAGACGAAGTCGTGCACCCCTCATGCCGCACATGCCGCGAGCGGGCAGACGAGGGCAGCCCCCAGACCCGCAGGATGGTGCCGGGCCCGGAGGGGCCCATTCCCTACGACGCGGCCTAGAGCCAGCCCTTGGTCACGAGGCTCTCGGCGATCTGCACGGCATTGCTGGCTGCGCCCTTGCGCAGGTTGTCGGCCACGATCCACATGGCGAGGCCATTGGGGTGCGAGGCGTCCTTGCGGATGCGTCCGATGAACACCTCATCCCTGCCCTCGGCGTCACGCGCCAGCGGGTAGGTGTTGCTTGCGGGCTCGTCGAGCACCACGGCGCCCGGGGCGAGCATGAGCAGCTCGCGCGCGGCTTCGGCCGAGATGGGCTCGGTGGTCTCGATGTGCACGGCCTCCGAGTGCGAGCGGATCACCGGCACGCGCACGCAGGTGGCCGACACGGCGAGGTCGGGCAGGTGCAGCATCTTGCGGGTCTCGTTGCCCACCTTCACCTCCTCGCCCGTGTAGCCGCTGTCCTCGAACACGTCGATGTGCGGGATGACGTTGAAGGCGATGGGGTGCGGGTACACCTGCGGCGCGGGCTCATCCCCCGCCAGGTTGCCGGCGGTCTGGGTGCGCAGTTCCTCGATGGCCGCGGCACCGGTGCCACTGACCGACTGGTACGACGACACGATCACGCGCTCCAGGCCCACGGCATCGGCGATGGGCTTGAGCGCCACCACCAGGGGCGCTGCAACGCAGTTGGGGTTGGCGATGATGCCCTCGTGCCCCTCGAGGTCGGTCTCGTTGACCTCGGGCACCACCAGCGGCACATGGGGGTCCATGCGGAACGCGGATGAGTTGTCGATGACCACCGCGCCGGCCTCCACCGCAGCGGGCGCGAAGTCGCGCGAGCGCTGCCCACCGGCCGAGAACAGGGCGATCTGGATGCCCTCGAACGAGTTCTCGGTGAGCTCCTGCACCGTGAACGGCTTGCCCAGGTACTCCACCACCGTGCCGGCGCTGCGGGAGGACGCCAGCGGCCTGAGCTCGGTGACCGGGAACCCCCGCTCCTCGAGCACGCGGATCATCTGCGAGCCCACGGCGCCGGTGGCGCCGACCACGGCGACGTTAAACACTGCGGCGCTCGGCCTCGCTGGCCAGGTCGAAGGCCTCGTGCAGGGCGCGCACAGCGCGCTCCACCTCGTCGCGCGCGATCACCACGGTGATGCGGATGGTGGAGGTGTCGATCATCTGGATGTTGATGCCCTCGCTGGCCAGCACGCGGAACATGGTGGCCGCGATGCCGGGGTTTGAGCGCATGCCCTCGCCCACCAGCGACACCTTGCCGATCTGGTCATCCGAGATGGTCTCGCGGTGCGGCAGCTTGTCGCCCATCGACTCGATCACGTCGAGTGCCTTGCGCAGGTCGGGCAGCGGAACCGTGAACGACAGGTCGGCCCGGCCGTCGACGCCGACGTTCTGGATGATGGTGTCGACGTTGATGAGTGCGTCCGCCAGCGCCGTGAACACCGTGGCGGCCACGCCGGGCTGGTCCTCCACCCCGAGCAGCGAGATCTTGGCCTCGTCGCTCTTGTGGGCGATGCCGGACACGAAAGCCCTCTCCATCATGGGAGTCTCCTTGGTGATCCAGGTTCCCTCGTCCGGGGCGAACGAGGATCGCACGTGCAGGGGAACATCGTGGAGCCGCGCAACCTCCACCGAGCGCAGCGCCAGCACCTTCGAGCCGCTCGCCGCCATCTCGAGCATCTCCTCGTGGCTCACGAGGGGCAGCTTGCGCGCACCGGGCTCGATGCGCGGGTCGGCGGTGAAGACGCCGGTGACATCCGTGTAGATCTCGCACACCTCGGCGTCGAGCGCCGCGGCCAGGGCGACCGCCGTGGTGTCGCTGCCGCCGCGACCCAGCGTGGTCACGTTCTTCGCGGCGCTCATGCCCTGGAACCCGGCCACCAGCACGATGTGCCCCGTGCCGAGCTCGCCCAGCAGCCGCTCGGGGTTGATCTCGACGATCTTCGCCTTGGTGTGGGCGCCGTCGGTGAGGATTCCCGCCTGCGAACCGGTGAACGACGCCGCGTCGTGGCCCAGGTCGTGCAACGCCATGGCCATGAGCGCGCATGACACCCGCTCCCCCGTGGAGAGCAGCATGTCCATCTCGCGCGGCGAGGGCGTGGACGAGATCTCGTCGGCCAGCGCCACCAGGCCATCGGTGGTCTTGCCCATGGCGGAGAGCACGGCGACCACATCGTCGCCCTGCTCACGCGCGCCGGCGATGCGGCGCGCCACGTTGCGGATCTTCTCGGCGTCGGCGACGGATGAGCCGCCGAACTTCATGACCCTGATGGCGATGGGGACCTCCTCCGGCCGGGCCAGCGGGCGATTGTAGTGGCCCGGGCGTCCCGTGGGCGCCCGTGCGCCGGGTGCATCCGTACACTCCTGCCCATGGGAGTGCTGCGTCGCATGGGCGAGAAGGGCGGTGACAGCAGCCGCCTCAAGTGGGTGATCAGCGGGTTCGCGCTGGGCGCCGCCTTCGGCACCCTGATGTTCGCCATTCGCGTCGGCTTCGGAGCCGAGGGCGGCGTGAAGGTGTGGCTCTACCTCGCCCTCACCACGGCCATGATCGGGGCCGGCGTGGCGGGCATCTTCGGCGCCATGAACGCCCGCAAGAAGGGCGAGCGCATCAGCCCGCGCATCATGCCGAAGGACGAGGCCGAGAGGAAGGCGGCCTCCAAGGCCGCCAAGGCGGAGGCCCGGGCGCAGGCGAAGGCGGATGCCGACGCCCGCAAGCAGTCGCACTGAGGTATGGTCACCTGCGTGACCGTGCTAGGCGGGGAGCTAGCGGTGCCCTGTATCCGCAATCCGCTACAGCGGGGCTGAATCCCCGCCCGAGGGTCCTACTCGGAAGCACGGGCTCGGACGACGAGGCATTGAAGGTGAGGTCCCATTCGGTGGGCGACCGTGAACCAGGTCAGGTCCGGAAGGAAGCAGCCTTAAGCGGACCCGCTCACGCGCAGTGGGGCTCCCTCGCCGGAGCCAAGTCCCCGGGTACCACTTCCCGGCAGGTATTCGACGGCGGGTGCACGGTCACACCTCTTCTCCCGTGACAGATCCAGGTCAGAGCCTCTACAACCGTTACCGGCCCCGCCGATTCGAGGACCTCGTCGGCCAGGAGCACGTGGCGCGCACGCTTGGCAACGCGCTCGAGCGCGGCACCATCGCGCATGGGTTCCTGTTCTCGGGTCCGCGCGGCACCGGCAAGACCACCACGGCGCGAATCCTCGCCCGCTGCCTGAACTGCCAGGCGTTCCCGGGGCCCACGGCCACGCCCTGCGGCGAGTGCGACTCGTGCACGCGCATCGGCCACGACGACTGGCTCGACGTGGTGGAGGTGGACGCCGCATCCAGCGCCCGCCGCATCGACGAGATGCGCGAGTGGCTCGAGAGCGTGCGCTACGCCCCGGTGGCGTCGCGCTATCGCGTCACGATCATGGACGAGGCCCACCAGATCCAGGAGGGCGCGGCAAGCGCCCTGCTCAAGACGCTGGAGGAGCCCCCGCCGCAGCTGGTGGTGATCCTCTGCACCACGCACCCCTGGGACATCCTCCCCACCATCCGCTCGCGCCTGCAGACCTACACGCTGCGCAAGCCGGGAGTGGCCAACCTGCTCACGGTGCTGGAGCGCGTGGCGCGATCGGAGGGCATCGAGACCACCCCGCAGGCCCTCGACCTTGTGGCGCGTGCTGCCGATGGCTCGTACCGCGACGCCCTGGGGCTGCTCGACCAGATCGCCACCTTCGGCGACGGCAAGGTGGAGGTGGCGGACGCCCTCGACCTGCTGGGCGTGGTGAGCCGCGAGACGCTGTTCGACCTGGTCGACCTCATGGCCCAGGGCGATGCCGCCGGCGCATTCGAGATGCTCGAGGGCACCCTCGACGGCGGGGCCGACCCCGAGGAGCTCATGCGCGGGCTCATCACCCACCTGCGCCACGCCTGCCTGCTGCAGCAGGGCGCCCAGGCGCGCGAGGAGTGGGCGCTGTCACCGGAGGAGCTCGCACGCCTTCACGAGCAGGCCAACCAGCTGAGCGCGGTGCAGGTGGTGCGTGCCATCGACCTCATCGCCGATGCCCAGGTGCGGATTCGCCACGGCCAGGCCGACCCGCGCATCCAGCTGGAGCTGGTGGCCGCCAAGCTGGCGCGCCCATGGCTGGACGCCAGCGTGGAGGGCGTTGCGGCCCGCGTGGAGAAGCTCGAGCGCGGCGCGCCCAGCGCACCGCCGCCCACCCCGGCCCCTGCGCCGGCGCGCCCCGCCGCCACCCCCGCGGCTGCCCCCGCCCCGCCTCCCGAGGCGGCGGCACCCGTGAACGAGCAGGCACCGCCGCCGCAGGCGAACGAGCCGCCCGCAGGCCAGGCACCCGCGGCCGAGGCGCCCGACGACGCCCCGGCGCCCGCACCCCCGCCCCCGGAGCCCGTGGAGTCCGTACCGGCCGACGCCGAGCACATCGGGCGCGCGTGGCCGCGCGTGCTCGGCATACTCGAGCAGCGGTCCCCGCACCTGCACGCATTCCTCCAGGACTCCCAGGTGCAGTCCGTGGAGGAGGGCACGCTGACGGTGGCGGTGAACGGCGGCGTGGCCGTTGCCATGCTCTCGCGGCCGGACGAGCGCGCGGGCGTGGCAGCGGTGGTGGCCGACATGTGCGGTGAGGCCCTGGCCGTGGCGTTCGTGGAGATGCCGCAGGCCGCGGCCGTGCCCAGCGCACCCGCGCCGGGCGCTGAGGGGAATGGCCCGCCGGATGACGGGCCAGTGGATCACGAGAAGATCATCGAGGAGATCCGCGCGGCATTCGACGCCGAGCTGATCGACACCGAGAACAGGGAGTAGCGAGCCATGGCGATGAACCAGCAGAAGCTGATGAAGCAGATGCAGAAGATGCAGGAGGACATGGCGCGCGCCCAGGAGCAGCTGGCGCAGGAGACCGTGTCGGCATCGGCAGGCGGCGGCGCCGTGACCGCCACCGTGACCGGCGCGCTCGAGCTGGTGAGCGTGGAGATCAGCCCCGACGCCGTTGACCCCGAGGACGTCGAGATGCTGCAGGACGTCATCGTGGCCGCGGTGAACGAGGCCCTGCGCGCCGCCCAGGAGCTGGCCAACCAGCGCCTCGGCGCCGTGACCGGCGGCCTGTCCGGGCTGGGGCTGCCGGGCTTCTAGCCCCCACACGGCCGCATGGCATCGATCCTCACGCCATCCGTGGACGCGCTCGTGGCCGAGCTCGCCCGGCTGCCCGGCATCGGGCCGAGGAGCGCCCAGCGCCTGGCCTTCCACCTGCTGAAGGCCCCGCCGGAGCGCCCCACGGCACTGGCCGAGGCCATCAGCGCCGTGGTGGCAAACATCCGGCCGTGCACTGAGTGCTTCTCGTTCGCCGAGGGCGATCTGTGCCCGGTGTGCGCCGACACCCGCCGCGACCCCACCCTCATCTGCGTGGTGGAGGAGCCCTCGGCCATCATCTCGATCG
>JBIIJJ010000105.1:0-5786 GCA_044233875.1 Miltoncostaeaceae bacterium
GCGCGATGACCACGCCCTGCCCGGCGAGGGCCAGGCCATCCATGAGCGCGGGCAGGTGAAGGGGCCATCCCGCATCGGGGAGCGTGACCACGATCCACCGGCCGGCATTGCCCGCCGTGCACCGGGCAAGCACCTCAGGCGCAAGGCGCCCCAGTTCATCGACGGGTACGACCGCGCCCGGCAGGAGCCTGAGGGGAAGGTCCGCATCTGTCAGGGCCGAGCGCAGACCATCCCGTGCCGCATCTGCGGCGTCGAGATCGGCCACGGGCTCGTGGCCGATGAGCGCGGGGGTGATGGCCTCTGTGACACCGCTTGCGATCAGCGCCCGGGCGGCGGTGATGGAGTCCGCCAGCTGCGGTGTGGCGGCGTGGATGCCGGGCAGGATGTGGGCGTTCAGGTCGAGCACGGCGCGGGACACTAGCGGTGGGTGACGCCGTCACCGCGTCGCGCTAGGATTCCGCACCGCCGGGGGCATTAGCTCAGTTGGGAGAGCGCCTGGATCGCACCCAGGAGGTCAGCGGTTCGAATCCGCTATGCTCCATTAAACCCCTGCAAAATCAAGGTTTTTGTCAACCATGACCGTCAAGGTGAGCACGCAGATATGAGCACCATCCCCGCCGAGTATCCGCCGCGTCACAGGCCATCCGATTATGTGATCGCCCCGGAGGCGGGCGAGGACGAGTACATCGAGGTCGGCGTGCTGTTCGTGGGCGCGGGCCCCGCTGGCCTGGCCGGAGCAATCCGCCTGGGCCAGCTGATGGCCGAGGACGAGGAGCTCATGGAGACCCTCGGCGAGGTGCCCATCGCCATCGTCGAGAAGGGCAAGGGGCCCGGCTCGCACCTGCTGTCCGGGTCGGTCATGCGCCCCGGGCCGTTCAAGTCGCTGTTCCCCGACGCCGCGCCGGGCGAGACCCCTGGTGTGTACGAAGAGGTGCACAAGGAGTCGGTGTACTTCCTGCGCAAGAACGGCAAGTTCAAGATCCCGACGCCGCCGGACCTGCAGAACCACGGCAACTGGGTCATCTCCATCAGCCAGCTCTCACGCTTCATGGCGGAGCAGGCCGAGGAGTACGGCGCGTACATGCTCCCCGAGACCGACGCCCAGCAGCTTCTGGTGCAGGACGGCCGCGTGGTGGGCATCAAGACCGGCGACAAGGGCCGCGGTCGCGAGGGTGAGGAGCTCTCCACGTTCGAGCCCGGCGTTGAGGTTCGCGCAAAGGTCACGGTCATCTGCGAGGGCACCCAGGGCCATCTGGCCGGCGTGCTGCGCAAGCACTACGAGCTCGACCAGGAGTCCACGCAGATCTACGAGCTCGGCGTGAAGGAAGTCTGGGAGGTCGAGAAGCCGCTCGACCGCGTCATCCACACCATCGGCTGGCCCCTGCGGCTCGGGTCGAAGTGGCGCGAGTACGGCGGCGCATGGCTCTACCCGATGGGCGGCAACATGGTGTCGATCGGGATGGTGGTGGGACTTGACGCCGCGGACGCCAACATCTCGGCCCACGACCTGCTGCAGCAGGCCAAGACGCACCCGGTGTTCAAGGATGTGCTCGCGGGCGGGCGGCGCGTCGCCTGGGGCGCGAAGACCATCCCCTCAGGCGGCATCTACGGCCTCCCCAGCCGCTTCCACGTTCCCGGCGCCGTGCTGTGCGGTGACTCCGCGGGGTTCGTGAACCTCGCCGCCCTCAAGGGCGTGAGCTACGCCATGAAGAGCGGCATCATCGCCGCCGAGCAGGTGGCCAAGGCCATCAAGGACGGCACGGCCGAGCAGACGACCGGGCTCTGGAACTACACCGAGGCCATCAAGGACTCCGAGGTGTGGAAGGACCTCTGGAAGATCCGCAATTTCCGCCCGGCCTTCCAGAAGGGCTTCGTCTACGGGGGCATGGTGGCGGGTATGACCACCGTGACGCGCGGCAAGTTCCCGAAGAAGGTCACCATCAAGGCCGACCGCGACGAGCCGGTTGTCATCGGGCCCGACCGCGACTACCCGAAGCCCGATGGCGAGTACGTATTCGACAAGCTCTCGTCGGTGTTCCTCTCGGGCAACAAGACCCGCGACGACCAGCCGAACCACATCCGCATCCGCACGGATGTGCCCAGGGAGCTCGCGGTGGCCTGGGAGAACATGTGCCCGGCCAAGGTGTACGAGATCGTCGATGGCTCCGAGAGCAACGGCACGGTGCACGTGCGCATGAACAACCCGAACTGCGTTCAGTGCGGCGCCATCACCGCCAAGGGCGGGCAGCTCACGCCGCCCGAGGGCGGCAGCGGCCCGGAGTACACGCTCACCTGATCAGGGCTGCACGCCGCGCGCCCCGTCCCGGTGGCGCGCGGCGTTCGCCACATATCTCGCCGCCTGCGCGGCGAGGCCCGCACGTTCGTCGGGGGTGAGCTCGCGGCGCACGCGGGCAGGTGTTCCCACCACCAGCACGCCGGCCGGAATCTCCATGCCCTCGGGCACCAGCGCGTGGGCGCCGACGATCGACTGCGTTCCCACCACAGCGCCGTTCAGCACGGTCGCCCCGATCCCGATGAGCACCTCGTCACCGATGGTGCAGCCATGCACCGTGGCGCGATGGCCGATGGTGACCCGGTCGCCCACTACGCAGGGCATACCGGGGTCGGCGTGGAGCACCGCGCCATCCTGCACGTTTGTGTCGTCGCCCACGCTCAGGCGCTCGATGTCGCCCCGCAGGACCGCGCACGGCCACACCGATGAGCGCGCGCCAAGGGAGACGCGACCGATCACCACCGCGGAGTCGTGCACGAAGCAATCGGCCCCGATGTGGGGAACGTCCCCGTCAAGTCCCTGAATCACGTGGCAAACCTCCCGAGTTGCCCGTCACCGGCAGGATCCGCCGGGCGGTCGGCGTACAGGGCGATGGTAGGGTTGGAACGTAGGCAATGCACCAGTTCCCGGAGGAGCGATTCATGCGTCGAGGTCTCACCATCACCGCCGCCGTCATCTCGTCCGTCGCCATCATTGGCCTCGGCGTGGGCTGCGGGTCGAGTGACTCCGCATCCGTCACTCCCGCCGATGCGGAGACCATTGCGAACACCGCGCTTCAGACGGACTCGCAGGGCAAGACGGTCTCGGCGCCGAGCAGCGGTGGCGGTGCCGACGCCGGCGCCAAGCCCATGCCGGCCGATGGTGGCGGCGACGCAGGCGCGGGTGCGGCCGCTGGGGATGTTGCCGCAGGCAAGACCGTGTTCGAGGCCAACTGCCAGGGCTGCCACGCAGCCGGGGGCACGCAGGCAGGCGTGGGTCCCCAGCTCAGCACGTCGACCCTCGACGCGGCCGGGATCAAGACGGTGGTTGAGAACGGCCGCGGCGCGATGCCCGGTGGCCTCGTGAGCGGGGCAGACCTCGACAACGTGGTCGCCTACGTCGACAGCATCAAGCAGTAGAGCCTGCTCGACCTAAGGCTCATCAGGAAGGACCCCGATCGCGTGCGTGCGGCGATCGCCCGTCGTGGCGACGCCGCCGCGCTCGATCAGGTGATCACCCTCGACGCCGAGTGCCGCACGCTTCGCACCGGCGTGGAGGAGAACCGCGCCGAATCCACGCGCATCGCGAAGGAGATCGGGCTCGCGAAGAAGCAGGGCGAGGAGGTGTCGGCCGCTCGTGAGGCCGAGGCCCGCTCCCTGCGCGAGCGCACGCAGCACCAGGAGGAGGCGCTTCGTCAGGCGGAGGAGCGCCGCGACGCCGTGCTCCTTGCCCTTCCGAACCTCGCCCAGGATGACGCGCCCGACGGAGGCGAGGACGAGGGCCGCGAGCTGCGGGTGGTGGGCGAAATCCCCCAGTTCCCCGACGGCGCGCGCGACCACGTGGAGCTCGCGGAGGCATTTGGGGGCCTCGATCTCGAGCGGGCTGCACGCACGTCCGGGGCCAGGTTCGCGTACCTGCTCGGCCCGATGGTGCGCCTGCAGATGGCGCTGGTGTCATGGGCGGTCGACCTGCTGTCCGATGAGGGTTTCACCCCTGTCATCCCGCCGGTGCTGGTGCGCGAGGAAGCGCTCGTGGGTACGGGGTTCTTCCCGGCCGACCGCGCGGCGGTGTACGCCACGGCCGACGATGACCTCTTCCTCGTGGGAACCTCCGAGGTGCCTCTGGCAGCACTGCACCAGGACGAGATCATCCCCGAGGAGGACCTCCCCCTGCGGTACGCGGGCGTGTCGTCGTGTTTCCGCCGAGAGGCCGGGGCGGCGGGCAGGGATACCCGGGGCATCTTCCGGGTGCACCAGTTCGACAAGGTCGAGATGTTCTCGTTCACCACGCCGGAGCAGAGCGACGACGAGCACCAGCGAATCCTGGGCATCGAGGAGCGCATCCTGCGTGACCTCGGCATTCCCTACCGCGTGGTGGACATCGCCGTGGGCGACCTTGGCGCATCCGCGGCGCGCAAGTTCGACTGCGAGGCATGGATGCCCGGGCAGGAGAGGTACCGGGAGGTCACCTCGTGCTCGAACTGCACCGACTATCAGGGGCGGCGCCTGAAGGCGCGTACCAAGCGTGGCAAGGAGACCATCACCCTGCACACGCTGAACGGCACCGCCGTGGCCGTCGGTCGCACGCTCATCGCGATCCTCGAGAATCACCAGCGCCCTGATGGCTCAGTGGTGGTGCCCGAATGCCTTCGCCCCTTCGGTGCCCCCGAGGTGCTGGGAGCGCGCTGATGCCGGTCGGCGCGCCAAGCCCCTCGGTGGGCGTGGTGGGCCATGTGGAATGGGTGACGCATGCCTTCGGCCGCGTGCCCGCTGCGGGCGAGATCGTCGATCTCCGCGACCCATTGCAGGAGCCGGCAGGCGGGGGTGGAGTGGCGGCCGCCGCGATGGCGCGCACGGCCCGCTCGGCGGCGCTGTTCACGGCCATCGGTGACGACGACGCCGCCCGCAGCGCTGCGGATGAGCTCGCCTTCCGCGGGGTTCGGGTGGTGGCCGCGCCGCGCCCCGGTCCCCAGACCCGCGTGCTCTCCATCACGTCTCCTGGTGGGGAACGCACGATCATGGTGGTGGGCTCGCGCATGCAGGCCACCGGGGAGGACGCACTGCCCTGGGACGATCTCGCCGCGATGCGGGCCGTGTACTACGCGGGCGAGGACCCGCAGGCGCTGCTCAGGGCGCGCGCCGCCACGATCCTCGTGGTCACCGGCCGGCGCCTGGATGATCTGGTGGAGGCCGGGGTCCGCGCCGACGTCGTGGTGGCGAGCGCCGCCGATACGGATGAGGACCCGTGGGGCCTTCCGCCCAAGCTCGCCCCGCGGGCCATCGTGCTCACCGACGGCGCAGCCGGTGGGATCATCCACGAGGCAGGATGCGCGCCGCGTCGATATGCGCCGGCTCCGCTTCCGGGCGAGATGGTCGACTCCTACGGCTGCGGTGACACCTTCGCCGCGGTGCTGGCCGTGAGCCTCGGAGCGGGCGCCTCGCTCGACGACGCCGCCACTGCAGCAGCCCGGGCGGGCGCCGCCTGCGCGACGTGGCGCGGCGGGCTCGGGCCTCCGGCGTGACCGACCAGCCCCGCGGTGTGTCCCCGCGCAGCATCGCGCTGGGGGTCCTGCTGGTGGTGGTGCTCGCCGTTGGGCTGGTGCTGCTCCTGGGCAAGGCGGCGGGGTACAGCGAGGTCGTGGGTGCGCTGCGAGGTGCCAGTGGTCCATGGCTGGTCGGTTGCCTGGTCCTGCAGGCGGCGGCCTGCGCGGGATACGTGGTGGCCCTGCGCGCCATCGTGGCGCAGGACGGCGGACCGGTGCTTTCGGGCACCAATGCCACGAGGGTGTGGCTGG
>JBIIJJ010000106.1:0-5708 GCA_044233875.1 Miltoncostaeaceae bacterium
CGCAAGCTGCAGGATGAGGCCCGGCCCGAGCCGTTCGAGGCCATCCGCAAGGTGGTCGAGGAGGACCTCGGCCTCACCCTCGAGCAGGCGTTCGAGTACTTCGACCCGGAGCCCATCGGCAGTGCGTCGGTGGGCCAGGTGCACGTGGCCCGCCTGCCCGGTGGACGCGAGGTGGTGGTGAAGGTCCAGCGGCCGGGTGCCGCCGACACGCTCAATGCTGACATCGCGCTGCTCCATCAGCTGGCGAAGCTGGGCAAGGACCGGGTAAAGCGCCTGTCGTTCATCGACCTCGACGGGCTGGTGGAGGAGTTCTCCCGCACGGTGCGACAGGAGCTCGACTACAAGAACGAGGCACGCAACGACGAGGCCGTGCGGCGCAACTTCGCCGGCAATGAGCACGTGCAGGTGCCCCAGGTGCACTGGCGCCAGACCACCGGTCGGGTACTGACGCAGGACCGCATCAACGGTCCCACCCTCGCGCACGCCGATCTCTCCGTGATGAGCGCCGACGAGAGGCGCACCCTTGCGGCGCGCATCGCGGAGACGTGGATGCAGATGATCTTCGGCGACGGCATCTTCCATGCCGATCCCCACCCCGCCAACATCATCGTGCTCGGGCCCGATGAGGTCGGGCTGATCGACTTCGGCATGGTGGGCCTGCTCTCGCAGGATGATCGCGAGTCGGCCATCCGGCTGTTCACCGACGTGCTGGGGCAGAACACCGAGCGCCTGCCGCGCGACCTGCGCGCACTGGGTATCCGCTACCCCAAGGAGCTCGAAGACGAGTTCGCCCGGCGCCTGCAGGACATGATGGGCCGCTACGTCGGCATGTCGATGGATGAGCTCGACGTGCGGGAGATCCTCCACGAGCTCTTCGGCATCATCTACGAGCTTGACATCACGCTGCCGTCGCGGTGGATCCTGCTCGACAAGGCCCTCGCCACCCTCGCCGGCGTTGCCCTCGAGGTATCGCCCAAGTTCAACGTGTTCGAGACGGCCACCCCGTACGCGCGCAAGCTGGCGCTCGCCCGGTACAGCCCCGAGCGCATCGCGGGCAAGGTGCAGGCGGACATCGGCCGCTACGCCAACGCCCTGCTCGAGTACCCCATCCAGATCGGCGAGCTGCTGGAGGAGTTCAAGGATGGCGAGGTGCACGTTGCCATCGACCTCGCCGAACTCAAGGAGGCCAGCAACACCGCCCTCACCGCGGCCAACCGCCTTGCGATCGCGCTGGTGGCGGCTGCGGTGATCCTGGCGTCGGGGATCATCGGCACCTTCGTGCAGGAGGGGCCGCAGGTGTTCGGCCTGGCGCTGATCGGCGTGCCGGGCTTCGTGGCCGGCCTGGTGCTGTTCGGCTGGCTCGTGCTGGGCATGGTGCGGAGCGGTCACTGGTAGAGCCGGGCGTCCGGCTGCGCCGTTACGATCGACCGGGTTGACCGCCCGTGGCGACAGCCCGTTGGAAACCCCGCAGGAGGTGCCCTGGCGCACGCCGCGGGTGGCCCATGCCGACGTGCGGCGCCTGCAGGAGGCCCTCGGGTGCCCGGAGCCCATGGCGTGGATCCTGGCCCGCAGGGGCCTTGCTGATCCCCACGAGGCCCGCGACTTCCTGCGCGCCGATGGCGATCTGGCCGACCCCCTGCGCATCGCCGGTGCGGGAGAGGCGGCGGCACGCCTGCGCGAGGCCCTCGTCCGCGGCGAGCACGTGGCCATCCATGGCGACTACGACTGCGACGGCGTGTGCTCCACGGCCATCCTCGCCGGGGCGCTCACCGCCCGCGGCGGCGAGGTCACCACGTTCCTGCCCAGCCGGTTCACCGACGGCTACGGGGTATCCGAGGCCACCGTTGAACGGCTGGCCGATTCCGGCGCCGACCTGCTGGTCACCGTGGACTGCGGAACCTCGAGCGTCGAGCCCCTGCAGCGCGCCGTGGAGCTGGGCATGGACGTCATGGTGCTCGACCACCACCTCGCCGCCGGGGCGCGCCCGCCGGGCATCCTGGTCAACCCCGCGCTCGGCCGCGGCATGGACGACCTGCCGGCCGCTGCGGGGGTGGTGTTCGATGTGGTGCGTGCGCTCGCCGCCGGCGACGACGGCCTTCTGGCGCCCGCACCGGATGAGGGCGTTGACCTTGCGGGCCTCGCCACCGTGGCCGACGCCGTTCCGCTCATCGGCAACAACCGCCGGTTGGTGCACCGTGCGCTGGCATCCATACGCCGGGGCGAGCGGCCGGGCATCGTTGCCCTGCTCGGGGCGGCGGGCCAGGGCTACCGGGGAATCACCCCGCGCGGGTTGTCGTTCACCCTCGCCCCGGCCATCAACGCCGCCGGCCGCCTGGCCGAGGCGTCGCGCGCGCTCGAACTGATGCTGGAGGATGACCCCGTGCGCGCCCGCGCGCTCGCGGAGGAGCTGTGGGATCTCAACTCCCGACGGCGTGACGTCGAGCGCCAGGTCACCGCCGAGGCCATCGCGATGGTGGAGGCCACCGCCCCCGATGGGGTGCCCATCACGCTTGTGGCGGGGGAGGCATGGCACGAGGGGGTGGTGGGAATCGTGGCGTCGCGGCTCGTCGAGCGCTTCGGCCGCCCCGCGATCGTGCTGTCCACCGATGGGGCGTCGGCCAAGGGGTCGGGCAGGAGCCTGCCGGGCCTCGACCTCCACGCCATCGTCGCCGATGCCAGCGAGGTGCTCACCCGGTGGGGTGGCCACTCGGGTGCGGTGGGAGTGTCGCTCGCTACCGATGACATACCGGGGTTCCGCGAGGCGCTCGAGCGGTCCGCTCTCGGCCGGAGCGCAGACATCCGCAGGGCGCAGACCCGGCACGTGGACGCCGTGGTGGCGGGCGCCGACCTCACGCTCGACACCGCAGAGAAGCTCGAGGCCCTCGCGCCGTTCGGGCGCGGTAATCCCGAGCCACGAATCGTGGTGCCGGCGTGCGCGGTGTCCGGGCTCAGCAGGGTGGGGGAGGGGCGTCACCTGCGCGCGCGCTTGGGCGCCGGCGGGGTGACGGTGCCGGCCATCGGCTTCTCGATGGGCCGGCAGGCACCGCTGCTGGAGGAGGCGGGTGGGGACGCGCGCTTCGATGCGGTGGCGAAGCTCGAGGTGGAGCGCTGGCAGGACACCACCGGCGCGCGGGTGTCGCTCGATGCGCTCGACCTGTTGCCCAGTGGTCCCGTGGTGCCCGGGGGATGCGCCGACGCCTGCGACGTCGCATGCCACCTGCGCCGTGCGCCGTCGCGGCTCGCGGAGATGGTGGGCGAGCCATTCGGGCCGGCTCCGCCCGAGGTGGTCGCGGTACCCGAGGTGGTGCGGGACCATCGGGGCGAGGGCCGCGCGCTTTCACTGATCTGCGCGCTGGCGGGTGCCGACCGCGGGGTGGTTGCGGTTGTGGCGGATGTGCCGCGGCGCCGGGCCGCGCTTGCCGACGTACTGGCCCCCGGGCGGCTCGGGGTTGACGTGGCGGTGCTCGGTGGGGTGCGCTGCGACTCCGATGCCATGCGCGGCCGCCTCGCGCTGGCGCGCGGTGGACCGGTGCTGGCCCTGCTCGACTACGCGGCGCTGCGCGAGGTGGACATTCCCGATGGCGTGCACGTGGTGGTGGTGGATCCGCCCACGTCCCACGATGAGGCGGGGTGGCTCGCCGCAGCCTGCGCCGATCGGGCTGCCCACCTGACGTGGGGCCCGGATGAGGCAGCCCTGGCCCTGCGCGTGGCGGAGGCGGACCTCGCGGTGCGGGATGTCGCACGGTCGCTCTGGCCCGCCCTTGCCGCGCAGCCGGGTGTGCTCGCGTGGGGCCCGCATGCCGACCGCCTGCTCGCGGGTGACGGGCCGGTGGTCCGCTCGCCCCGGGCCGTGGCGATCGCGCTGGCGGCACTGGCGGATGCCGGCCTCCTGCGGGTGGGGCATGACGGCATCTCGGTGGTCGCGGGTGCCGGGCAGGCCGACCTGCAGGCCGGACCCATCGGCCGCCGGGCCGCCGCGCTGGCCGATGAGGCACGCGTCATGACATCGCGCGCCATGACCATGGACGTGCTGGGCAGCGCCCCCGAATGGCTGCCCGAGGCGACGGGCGCGTTATCGTAGGCATCGTGGGCACTCCACTCGCAGACCTCGGCCTCTCGTCCAGCACAGGTGACTCCGACCTGGAGTCCGTCGTGCGCGAGGTGCGGGAGCACCACCCCGAGGCCGACGCCGATGCCATTCGCAGGGCATATCGATACGCGGACGAGAAGCACCGCGGGCAGCTGCGCCACTCGGGGGAGCCCTACATCACGCACCCGCTGGGGGTCGCGCGCATCACCGCCGGGCTCGGGCTGGATGCCGAGACCGTGCAGGCGGCCCTGCTGCACGACGTGGTGGAGGACACCGGGGCAACCCTCCCCGAGGTGGAGGCCGAGTTCGGTCCGCAGGTGGCGGCGCTGGTGGACGGCGTCACCAAGCTCACGCGCATCCACTTCGAGAGCCAGGAGGAGCGGCAGGCCGAGAACTACCGCAAGCTCATCATCTCGATGTCGTCCGACATCCGCGTGCTGCTGGTCAAGCTCTCGGACCGCCTGCACAACATGCGCACGCTCTCGTACATGAGCAAGTCGAAGCAGATGCAGAAGGCGCGCGAGACGCTCGAGGTCTACGCGCCGCTTGCGCACCGCCTGGGAATCCACTCGCTCAAGTGGGAGCTCGAGGACCTCGCCTTCGCCGCGCTTCATCCCAAGCGCTACGCCGAGATCCAGCAGATGGTCAACCAGCGCAGGGGCGACCGCGAGGCCTACGTGGACGCCGCCGGGGAGATCCTGCGCGATGAGCTGCGCAGCGTCGGGATAGAGCCCATCGAGATCACCGGCCGCGCCAAGCACTTCTATTCCATCTACGAGAAGATGACCCGCAAGGGCAAGGAATTCAACGAGATCTACGACCTCACCGCCATGCGGGTGATCGTGGAGTCGGTGAAGGACTGCTACGGCGCCGTGGGCATCATCCACTCGCTGTGGAAGCCCATGCCCGGTCGGTTCAAGGACTACATCGCCATGCCGCGGCTGAACATGTACCAGTCGCTGCACACCACGGTCATCGGCCCGCAGGGCAAGCCGCTGGAGATCCAGATCCGCACGGCCGAGATGCACCACACGGCCGAGTACGGCGTGGCCGCGCACTGGCTGTACAAGGCCGACGGGCGGTCGGGGGCGGAGGGCTCGGACGACCGCCTGGAGTGGCTCTCGCGCATGATGGACTGGCAGCGCGACACCACGGACCCCGGCGAGTTCATGGAGAGCCTGCGCAGCGACCTGTACTCGCAGGAGGTGTACGTCTTCACCCCCAAGGGCGAGGTGCGGGCGCTGCCGGCGGGCGCCACGCCACTGGACTTCGCCTACGACGTGCATACCGACGTGGGTCACCGCTGCGTGGGCGCCAAGGTGAACGGCCGCATCGTGCCGCTCACGCACCAGCTGGAGTCGGGCGATTTCGTGGAGGTGCTCACGTCGAAGAGCCCGCGCGGGCCATCCCGCGACTGGCTGGGCGTGGTGCAGACCTCCAAGGCGCGATCGAAGATCCGGTCGTTCTTCAGCCGCGAGCAGCGCGAGGACGCCGAGCACCACGGGCGCGACTCCCTGCAGGAGGCCCTGCGCAAGGCCGGCCTGCCCAGCCAGCGCATCGTGGGTTCGCCGCTCTTCGCCCAGGTCATCCAGGAGATGGGCTTCAAGCGCGCGGAGGA
>JBIIJJ010000107.1:0-5701 GCA_044233875.1 Miltoncostaeaceae bacterium
CGCACGGACCCCGACGCCAGCGAGCACCCATGCCCTTCACGCCCTCGCCCATCGATGCGCACGCCATCGAGGCCATGTTCACCGGCGCACGCAGCGCCAACTCATGGACCGACGAGCCGGTCACCGAGGACCAGCTGCGGGCCATCTTCGACCTGGCCAGCCTTCCGCCCACGGCTGCCAACAGCAACCCGCTGCGCGTGACGTTCGTGCAGTCGCCCGAGGCGCGCGAGCGCCTGGTGGCACTGATGGACGAGGGCAACCGCGCCAAGACCCTGGCCGCACCGGCCGTGGCCCTGCTGGCCGTGGACCTCGACTTCCACCACCACATGGATGCCCTCTTCCCCGCCAAGCCCGGCATGGGGGAGTCGTTCGAGGGGTGGGACGGCCGTGAGCAGATGGCCCGCTTCAACGCGGCGCTGCAGGTGGGCTACTTCATCATGGCCGTGCGGGCGGTGGGGCTGGCCGCCGGGCCCATGACCGGCTTCGACTTCCCCGCCGTGAAGGGGGAGTTCCTGCCCGAGCCCAACCTGGAGCCGCTCGCCGTGGTGAACATCGGGCATCCCGGGGAGAAGGCGTGGTTCGAGCCGCGCCTGCCCCGTCACGACTTCGAGGTTGCCGCACGCATCATCTGACGCGCGGCGGCGTCTAGGCTCGACCCGTGCCGCTGCGCTTCTCGCTTCCCATCCTGGTGTTCGTCGCCGGGGCGTCCACGCTCGCCGCCGAACTCACGGGCGCCCGGCTGCTCGCGCCATGGTTCGGCGCAAGCAACCTGGTGTGGGCCAACGTCATCGGCCTCACGCTCATCTACCTCTCGCTGGGCTACTGGCTGGGCGGCAAGGTGGCCGATCGCTACCCCAACCCCAGGTTGCTCGGCGGGGTGGTGATCGTGGCGGCCATCACCGTGGCCATCCTGCCGCTGGCGCTCACCCCGATCTTCGAGGCCGCGCAGGGCGCGTTCGCCGACCTCTCCGCAGGCGCATTCGTGGCCTCGTTCGTGGGCACCATGCTCATGTTCCTGGTGCCCATCACCCTGCTCGGCACGGTGGCGCCATGGGCCATCCGGCTGTCGGTCACAGACGTCCAGACCGCGGGCTCGGTGGCCGGGCGCCTGTACGCCATCTCCACCGTGGGCAGCATCGTCGGCACGTTCCTGCCGGTGCTCGTGCTCATCCCCGCAATCGGCACCCGGCGCACGCTGTTCCTCATCGCCGGCGTTCTGGCGCTCGGCGCCGTACCGCTGCTCGGCGC
This sequence comes from Miltoncostaeaceae bacterium, assembly GCA_044233875.1. Taxonomy (GTDB): domain Bacteria; phylum Actinomycetota; class Thermoleophilia; order Miltoncostaeales; family Miltoncostaeaceae; genus SYFI01. Next base: position 1,249 of record JBIIJJ010000107.1, read on the forward strand.
CAAGGCGATCGCGGTGCCCGTGGTGCTGTTCGCCATGCTCGCCCTGCCCACACCCACCATCAAGCAGGAGCCCGGCGAGACCGTGCTGTTCGAGGCCGAGAGCCCGTACCAGTACGTGCAGGTGTCGGAGGCAGCGGACGGCCAGCGCATCCTCCGGCTGAACGAGGGCTGGGCGCTGCACTCGGTGCTGCCCGCGAACCGGGGGGCCCTGACCGGCGGGTACTGGGATGCCTTCATCACCCTGCCGCTCCTCACCGGCAAGCCGGACGCCCGCGTGGCGATACTCGGAAGCGCCGGCGGCACCACGTCGCGCGCCTTCCGGCTCACCTGGCCGCAGGTACGCGTGGACGGCGTGGAGATCGACCCCGTGGTGAGCGAGGCCGGCGAGCGCTATCTCGACATGGCCGGGCCCAACCTCACCACGCACGAGGCCGACGCCCGCTTCTGGCTTGCCGGCGAGCGCGGGCCCTTCGACGCCATCATCGTCGATGCCTACCGCCAGCCGTACATCCCGTTCCACCTCTCGACCGTGGAGTTCTTCCAGGAGGCGAGCGACCGCCTCACGCCACATGGCGTGGTGGCGATCAACGTGGGCACCCCGCCCGACCAGACCGAGGTGGTGGACCGCATCGCATCGACCATGCGCAGCGTGTTCCCCGCGGTGCTGACCGCCCGCTACGGCACGTTCAACAGCGTGCTGCTGGGCTTCAAGGACCCCGCGGACGCCGCGCAGGCGCGGGCGCGCCTGGCCACCGCCACCGGCGACACCGCTGTGGCCGCGCGCATACTCTCCCCTCTCCTCACCGAGGTTCCCGCCGGGGGCGAGGTGTTCACCGACGACCACGCGCCGGTGGAGAATTTGACCGACGGGGCGATCCTCGACTACCTCAACCAGGGGGCGCCGGGGGCCTGAGGCAGCTCGGGATGTTGCGGTGCTGCCACGGTTTTGCGACGTCGGGCCGAAGGCGTCGTAGCGTCCGGTCCATGAACGTCGTTTCTCCCGTTGCGATCAACGTGCCGGTGACCGACATCGACCGGGCACTCGACCTCTACCGCGACTGCCTCGGCTTCTCCGCGCTGGCCGACCGCGGCAGTGCAGCGCTCCGCGAGGTGACCATGCTCGCCCCGGGCGGCGCGGTGGCAATCCAGCTGGCGCAGGGCAACCACGAGCGCCCAGCCGGGTCACTTCGCGAGGCGGTGCTGCCCGTGCGCGACCTGGCGTCGACACTCGGCTGCCTGAGGTGGGCCGGGTTCACCGAGCACTGGGTGGACCCGGACGCTCCCGGCGGACCCGCGGCCCTCTTCACCGACGCCGACGGCAACGCATGGACCCTGTGGCAGCCGGTCGACGCGCCGGTGCGCCTGGCCGCCTAGCGGCCTAGGCGGGCTGCCAGCGGGCGCGCAGGCCCGTGGGCGCCACGCGCTCCACGCGCACGTCGGCGTGCACGCCCTGCTCGGCCAGAACCTGCCGCGCGGCGTCGGCCACCTCAGAGGCCCCCGCGGTGGTCACCCACATGAGCATGCTGGGGCCGGAGCCCGACACCGTCACGCCCAGCAGGCCGGGGTGGTCGATGGCGCGCAGCCCGTCGAGCCCCGGGCACAGCGGGCCGCGGTAGGGCTCGTGCAGGCGGTCCTCGAGGAACTCGGGGATCTCATCCACCCAGCCGCGCTCGAGGGTGAGCAGCAGGCCTGCGGTGCCGGAGATCGAGTGGGCGGCCACGTCGAGGGGCACCTGGGGCGGCAGCGCAACGCGCGCCTCGTCGGTGCTCACGCGGGATGTGGGGATGACAACCACGAGCGCGAGGCCGTCCGGCGGCTCAACGCGCAGCAGGCGCGGTCCGGGCACCAACGCGGTGATGCCGCCGTCCAGGCAGGCAGCGGCGTTGTCGCCGTGCCCTTCGAACTCGATGGCGCGCGCGAGGATGTCGGACGGGCTCCAGCGCAGGTCGCCGAGAGCATTTGCCGCCACGAGGCCCGAGCACACCGCGGCAGCCGATGACCCCAGGCCGCGGCCGAACGGGATGCGGTTGCGGCAGGTGATCTCCAGGCCGTCAAGGTCGGGCAGGCCGGCGAGCATGGCGGCGCAAAGCAGGTTCGATGCGTCCTCCGGCACCTCTCCCGCGCCCTCGCCCTCCACGTGCACCTCGAGCGGCCCGGGGCGGCGGCGGATGACGACCTCGTTGGCCAGGTCGAGGGCCAGGGCCAGCACGTCGAAGCCGGGGCCCAGGTTGGCGGAGGTCGCCGGGGCCGTGATGGTGAGGGAGGTGGCGTCAGTCGCCATAGAGCGCCTGCTCCGCCGCGGCGTAGTCGGCCGGGATCTCGATGACCTGCGCGCTCTGGGCGATGGCCGTGTCGGGATCCTTCAGGCCGTTGCCGGTGAGCACGCACACAACGCTCTCGCCGGGGGTGAAGCGGCCTGCGGCGTGCGCCTTGATGAGCCCGGCCACGCTCGAGGCCGACGACGGCTCGCAGAACACGCCCTCGCTCGCGGCCAGCATGCGGTAGGCGGCCAGGATCTCCTGGTCGGTCACCAGGTCGACGCCCCCGCCCGACTCGGTCATGGCCGCCATGGCCTGCTCGCCGCGCACGGGGTTGCCGATGCGGATCGCCGTGGCGATGGTCTCGGGGGCGGCCACCACCTCGCCGCGCACCAGCGGCGCGGCGCCCTCGGCCTGGAAGCCCATCATCCGCGGCAGCCGGGTTGATCGTCCGGCCTCGCGGTACTCGCCGAAGCCCATCCAGTAGGCGCTGATGTTGCCGGCGTTGCCCACCGGGATGCACAGCACGTCGGGGGCGTCGCCCAGGGCGTCGCACACCTCGAAGGCCGCGGTCTTCTGCCCCTCGAGGCGATACGGGTTGAGTGAGTTCACCAGCGCGATGGGGTGCTTCTCGCTGAGCTCGCGCACAATGCGCAGGGCATCGTCGAAGTTGCCGTCCACCGCAAGCACCTTGGCGCCGTAGATGAGGGCCTGGGCCAGCTTGCCGAGGGCGATCTTGCCCCCGGGGATGATGACGGCACAGGTGAGGCCGGCGCGGGCGGCATAGGCGGCGGCAGCGGCCGAGGTGTTGCCCGTGCTGGCGCAGATGACCGCCGTGGCGCCCTCCTCCGCCGCCTTGCTCATGGCGAAGCACATGCCGCGGTCCTTGAAGGAGCCGGTCGGGTTGAGGCCCTCCAGCTTCACGCGCACGTCGAGCTCGAGGCAGTCCGAGAGCTTGTCGAGGCGCACGAGCGGGGTGGCGCCCTCCCCCATGCTGATCACCGGCGTGGCGTCGGTGACCGGCAGGAACTCCCGGTACCGCTCGATCAACGGCATGCCGCGCAGCGCAGCGTTCATCGGCCGGCCTCGCCGCTCCCGACCACCGTGATGACCACCGGCTCCTCGCGCACCTCGGGCATGTCGCGCAGCCGACCGATGGCGTCCTGCACCTGCGACTCGGGACCGCGGTGGAGAATCATCACCAGGCGCGCGCTCTCGCCCTCGCCACGCTGAAGCACGGTGAGTATCGACACGCCGCTCTCGCCGAGCACCGATGAGATGCGGGCCAGCACGCCGGGCTGGTCGGCCACCTCGAGGCGCAGGTAGAAGGCGCTCTCGAGCGACCCCTCCGGGGCCATGGGCCTGCCGGCGTCGGCCAGCGCGCCACCCAGGAACGAGCCGGGGCGGCTGCCCAGGATCGACAGCACGTCGCTCACCACCGCCGAGGCCGTCTCGGTGCCGCCGGCACCGGGGCCCACCAGCATGATCTGCCGCACCATGCTGCTCTCGAGCAGCACCGCGTTGTCGGCGCCGCTCACCGAGGCCAGCGGGTGATCCGCCGGCACGAGCGCCGGGTGCACGCGCACCGACACCGCGCCATCCACCAGGCGGGCCACCCCGAGCAGCTTCATCACGAAGCCCAGCTCGTGGGCGATGTCGACGTCGTCGCTCTGCAGGTCGTCTATGCCCGAGTACGGCACGTCGTCGATGAGCACCCGGGTGTGGAAGGCGATCGATGACAGGATCGCCATCTTCGCGGCGGCGTCCGCTCCCCCGACGTCCTCGGTGGGGTCGGCCTCGGCGTAGCCAAGGTCCTGCGCCTGCGACAGGGCGTCGGCGTACGACATGCCGCTGCGGCGCATCTCGCTGAGGATGTAGTTGGTGGTGCCGTTCACGATGCCCATGACGGAATCGACCTCGGCCGCCAGCAGCGACTCGCGCAGCACCTTGATCACGGGGATCGCCGCGCACACCGAGGCCTCGAACCGCAGCTCGCTGCTGCCCTCCTCGGCGGCGGCCAGGAGTTCGGGCCCGAACCGGGCGAGCAGCTGCTTGTTGGCGGTGACCACCGAGGTGCCGTGGCCCAGCGCGCGCAGCAGCCACTCATGCGTGGGGTCCACGCCGCCCATCACCTCGACGATGATGTCGATGGAGTCGTCGTCGAGGATGTCCTCGGGGTCGGTGGTGAGCACCGC
>JBIIJJ010000108.1:0-5693 GCA_044233875.1 Miltoncostaeaceae bacterium
CCGCCGCCGCCGGACCAGAACCCGCGCATCGTGTGGCGTCGCTGGCACGGGGGCGTGGTGACGGCCACCGCGTACCAGATGTGGCTGTCGGCTGTGGGCACCACCCCGCAGACCATCCCGGGCTACGCCGTCAACCCGTGGCGCGGAATCCGCCTGGTGGTGCGCGGCAGGTAGCTGCCCGCAGCAGCGGACGACGTTTCGGAGGGCGCCCGACGGGCGCCCTCCGTCGTTCCCGGGCCCGCCGTTTTCCTGCGTGGGGGGCTAGACCGCGTCGGTGTCGGCGGCGCGCACGGCGGCCGCTGCCCGGGCATCGTCCAGGCCGGGGCCCCACACGGGCAGCTGGTGCGCGTGCGGGTCGGGAGCATCCGGGCCCGCAACCACCCACAGGCGTGCGTTCGGCAGCTCGGCGATCTGTTCGGCGGCGGCGTTGGCCGACCCGGGGTTGGTGCACACGGCCACGCATGCCCGTGCCCGGCGCGCCTGCGCGACGGTGTCGGCCTCGGCCAGCGGCGTGTCGGCCCCGAGGAAGCTGATGCGCCAGCCGTCCTGCGCCATGAGCACCGAGAGGCACAGCGCGCCCACGGCGTGGCGCTCGCCCGAGGGGCACGCGACGATGGCAATGGGGCCGCGCGGCCTGCGGGCGGCGGAAAGCCGTGCGGCCAGGCGCCGTTCAGTGGCCCCGCTCAGCAGGTGCTCGGCAACGACCACCGGCTCGCCGTCGGCCCAGCGGCGGCCGAGGTCGGCAAGCGCGGGGAACACCACGAGTTCCATGCACTGCACCAGCGGAAGGGCGGCGAAGGCGCGGTCGAGTTCGAGGTCCACCCGTGAGCCATCGCCCTGCCGCGCCGCGGCTGCGAGCCGCGATGCCAGAGCGGCCGTGGGCCCCGCGGTTGCGTTGGCGTCGTCATCGCCCTCGCGCTCGAGCGCGTTGAGCGCCGCAACGGCATCGGAGATTCGCTGGCCCTCGGCGACTCGCGCGGCCAGCCACAGGACGCGCTCGACGTCCTCGTTGCCGTACCGGCGCTGCCGGCCGTCGGTGCGGCTCGGGCGCAGCACGCCGTAGCGGCGCTCCCACGCCCTGAGGGTGTCCACCGGCACGCCTGTTCGTCGCGCCAGCGATCCGATGGCCAGCCCTGCGTCCTGGTTTGACGCCGTGCTCATCGAAATGATTATCCGCCCGTTTACCGGTGGGTGGGCGTTGTACGGTCATCCGGGGTGATGACCATCTGGGCGTCAGCGCGCGGCGGCGCCCAGTTTTGTGGCCTCATGCAGCCACTTTGCCCGCTTTTCGGGGGATGAGCGCTTCACCACGCCGAACTGCGAAACGCGCACGGGGCGCACGCCGCAGAAGCCCAGCACCGACTTGCGCATCTGGTTATGGCCGGGTCGGCCGATGATCCAGCGGTACCAGAGCGGCGGTGTATCCATGGTCACGAGCAGGCGCGCGCTGCGCCCCTTCAGCAACTTGTCCCACAGCAGCTTGCCCTCGCGGTACTTGAACGCGAATCCGGGGAGGACGACCCGGTCGATGAAGCCCTTCATGAGAGCGGGCATGGTGCCCCACCAGTTGGGATACGCCCACACCAGGTGGTCGGCCCACGCGATGTCCTCCTGCGCACGCACGAGGTCGGGCTCGAGCGGCGGCGCCTCGCCGTATCCTGTGCGCCGGATCGGATCGAACTCCAGGTCGCCCAGCGCGAGGAACCTCACCTCGTGACCGGCGTCGCGGGCGCCATCGGCATACGCCTGCGCAAGCGCCCCGCAGAAGCTGCCCCTCTCGGGGTGCCCCACTATGACCAGGATGCGCCGCGCTACTTCGTGGGATCCTTGACCAGAATGGCGTCGGGGCCCTTGCCCTGCGGCACCATGGGGAACACCTTGGCGTCGCGGTTCACCTGGACGTCGATGAGCGCGGGGCCGTCGGTGCTGAGGGTCTCGCGCAGGGCGTCCTCGAGGTCGTCGGGGTCCTCCACCCGCGTGCCCGGGATGCCGTAGGCACCGGCGAGGGCCGAGAAGTCGGGCTGGAACTCCGCGAACGACGTGTTGGAGTACCGCTTGTCCCAGAACAGCTCCTGCCACTGGCGCACCATGCCGAGGAAGCCGTTGTTGAGGATGACCACCTTGACGGGCAGCCCGTAGGCCTGCGCGGTGGAGAGCTCCTGCAGGGTCATCTCGAACGAGCCGTCGCCGGCGATGTCCACCACCAGCTGGTCGGGGTGCGCCACCTGGGCGCCGAGGGCGGCGGGGAGGCCGAAGCCCATGGTGCCGAGGCCGCCGGAGGTGATCCACCTGCGCGGCTGCTCGAAGCGGTAGAACTGCGCCGCCCACATCTGGTGCTGGCCGACCTCGGTGGCAACGATGGCGTCGCCGCCGGTGATGTCGTAGACCGACTTGATCACGTTCTGCGGGGCGATGACGCCCGGCTCGTCGTCGTCCACCTGGTACGGGAACTCGTCGAGCCAGCCGTTGATGCGGTTCATCCACTGCGAGCGCGAGGCGTCGTCGTGGCGGGCCTCCTGCTGAACGTAGGTGTCGGCGAGGGCGTCGAGCACGGCCTTGGCCTCGCCCGCGATGCCGATGTGCGCCGAGCGGTTCTTGCTGATCTCCGCCGGGTCGACGTCGATGTGGATGATCTTGGCGTTGGGCGCCCACTCCTTCATCACGGTGGAGAGCACGCGCTCGTCGAAGCGCACGCCCACCGCCAGCACGAGGTCGCTCTCCTGGAAGGCGAACGTGCCCGCGGCGATTCCGTGCATGCCGGGCATTCCGACGAACAGCGGGTGGGACGCCGGGAAGCCGCCGAGGCCCATGAGGGTCGTGGCCACCGGGATCTGCGCCACCTCGGCCATGCGCACCAGCTCGTCGGCGGCGTCGCTGGCGATGATGCCGCCACCGGCATAGAACATGGGCTTCTTCGCCTCGGCGATGGCGCGTGCGGCCGCGGCCAGCTGGCGCGGGTGGCCCGATGACGACGGGGGCTTGTAGCCGGGCATCTCGGGCGGGAACGGGCCGGTGTAGTCCTCCACCTCGACGGCCCACTGGTCAACGCACACGTCGACCAGCACGGGGCCGGGGCGGCCCGTGGTGGCCACGTACATGGCCTCCTCGAGCACGGTGGGGAGCTCGGCGGCGTCCTTGACCAGCCACGAGTGCTTGACGATCGGCAGGGTGATGCCGACGATGTCGGCCTCCTGGAAGGCGTCGGTGCCCACGCGGGTCGACCCCACCTGGCCCGTGAGGGCGATCATCGGCACGGAGTCCATGTAGGCGTCGGCGATGGGGGTGACCAGGTTGGTCGCCCCGGGGCCGGACGTGCCGGTGCACACGGCCACCCGGCCCGACGCCTTTGCGTAGCCCTCGGCCATGTGACCGGCACCCTGCTCGTGCCGCGTGAGGAACAGGCGGATGTCCGAGTCATCGAACAGCGCGTCGAACAGCGGGATGAGCGGACCGCCGGGGATGCCGAAGATGGCATCCACGCCATTGCGCTTAAGGACCTCGAGGGTCGCGTCGACTCCGCGCATCAGCTGGTGACCTCCCGCCGCTCTGCGGCATTGAACCGTTCGGGAGGCGGTACATTAGCCGACCTGCCTCGCTTCACAGGGCGGGGGCAACAGCCACGGAGGATGTAGCGAGATGGCCGAGGACACCCAGGGCGACGGCCCCAACTACGCCGAGGAGAATGCGATCCGCAACGCGTCGGAATCCATTCACAATTACGACCCTGCGGCGGACAGCTTCACGGCCACCTTCGGCGCACCGGTGCCGGCGGCGACCGTGTACGACGAGGAGCGCGAGATCCTCGTGCGGGTGGAGCCGCAGAGCCGGGCGGTCGTGGGCTTCACCATCCCCAACTTCAAGGCGTGGTACGCCAAGAACTACCCCGACGGCGGGGAGTGGGAGCTCGACCTGCCGCAGGTGTGGGCCGAGGCGCCTGACGGCCCCGCAACCCACGGAGACTAACGGGCTTCGCGCCCCCCGGCACCGAGCTTCACTGACCCGGCCGTGCAGTAGGATCGCTGGCCACTTCGCAACGTTTCTCTCGAACAAGGAGCGCTCACCACATGGCGGTCGAGACCCAGAAGATGGAGGACTACCGCCTCGAGGAGGAGCCGTACTACCTCCCCGTCGGTAACGAGATCGAGTTGTTCGAGGCGGCCTACGAGGCCCACCTCCCGGTGATGCTCAAGGGCCCGACCGGTTGCGGCAAGACCCGCTTCGTCGAGCACATGAGCTGGAAGCTCGGCCGCACGCTGGTGACCGTGGGCTGCCACGAGGACCTCACCGCGTCCGACCTGGTGGGCAAGTACACCCTGCGCGGCGACGAGACCGTGTGGCAGGACGGCCCGCTCACCACCGCGGTGAAAGCCGGCGGCATCGCCTACCTCGACGAGATCGTGGAGGCCCGCAAGGACACCACCGTGGTGATCCACCCCCTCACCGACGACCGGCGCATCCTGCCGCTCGAGAAGAAGGGCGAGGTCGTCCAGGCGCCGCTCGACTTCATGCTGGTCATCTCGTACAACCCGGGCTACCAGTCGGTGCTGAAGGACCTGAAGCACTCCACCAAGCAGCGATTCGTCGCCCTTGAGTTCGACTACCCCAAGCCCGACCTCGAAGAGGCGATCGTGCGCGAGGAGTCGGGGGTTGACGCCGACGTGGCCGAGCGCCTGGTGAAGGTGGCCGAGAAGGTGCGCAACCTGCGCACCCACGGCCTGGAGGAGGGCGTGTCCACCCGCCTGCTCGTGTACGCCGGCCAGCTCATCCAGGGCGGCGTGGAGCCCGTGGCGGCCTGTGAGTCGACGATCTGCCGGCCCATCACGGACGACCTCGAGATGCAGCGCTCGATCCTCGAGCTCGTCAACACGCAGTTCTAGGGACAGCGCGATGTCCACTCAGGGCGGAGGCGCGGGCAATGTGGGCATGTATGTCGGTCGCGACATGCTCGCCGCCGTGCCCGAGGACCGGCGCGACGACTACCTGCGCATCGTCCAGGAGATCTCCGACCTGAAGTACCAGCTGGGCGTGGAGGTTGCACGCCAGCTGCCCAGGCTGTTCCAGGAGCAGGACGACGCCGCGATCGACCGCTACCTCGACCAGGTGCGGGCCATCGCGGCGGTGGGCTGGAAGTCGGGCGTGGAGGTGGCCAAGCAGCTGCCCGACCTCTACCACGCGCCCGACCCCTCGATTGCCGATGCCTACGTGGAGATCGTCAGCGAGGCCACCCTCGGCCCGCCCGACGACGAGGAGACCCAGGCGTTCGCCGTGGAGCTCGAGGACCTCGAGCGCCAGCTGCGGGAGATCGAGCCCAAGCAGCAGCGGGCCACCGAGCTCAAGTCGCTGCTCGCCGCGCGCGACCGCCGCGATGAGCGCCGCCGCAAGCACGCGCAGGAGCTGGCCGCTGCGCTGCCGCCGATCCTCGCCCGACTGCGCCCCAAGCACCGCGAGTGCTACATGCGCGAGGTGCGCCTGGTGGCGGCCGCCGATCCCGAGGCCGCGCTCGAGGCCGCCAACACGCTGCTCGACCTCCTGAACGGCGACCGCCTGTCGCACGACGGCGCCGCCGAGTGGACCCGCCGCGGTCTCGACGTGCTCGAGAAGAACAAGGAAGTCGGCCGCGGGTACTTCCGCATGGGCTCCAAGTACTCGCTGGAGGTCATCGAGGAGCTGCGCGAGGGCCTGGCGCTGCGCCA
>JBIIJJ010000109.1:0-5653 GCA_044233875.1 Miltoncostaeaceae bacterium
CGTGTTCGGCGCGGTTGCGCTGGTGGGCATTCTGGGCGCATTCGTCGCTCCACCGTTCTCGGGTCTCGACACCCTCCCGGCCCTCGGAGTGGTGGTGGTGTCGCTCTCCATGCTGTTCCGCGATGTCATCATCACGGCGGTTGGAGTGGCCATCCTCACGGCCGGCATCGTCCTGGAGATCGTGCTGGGGCGGGCGGCTTTCAACGCCGCCCAGTCGCTGTGGCCCTTCTGAGGGGCTTCGCTAGCCGGTGACCGGCATCACGACGGTTCCGCGCATCACCACGCGCGCACGCATCGTCCACGGGTCGAACCCCTCTGCTTGCGGTGGCTCGGCGCACTCCCGTGACACAGCCTGAGGGGCAGTCGTGGCGGGCGGGGCAGCAGGCGGTGCCGCCCTGCAGTGCCGTGGCCTCGTATTCGGTCACCTCGCCGCCCTGCCTAGGGCATAGGCACCCTCGCCGTCACCACGGCGCCGCCGTGCGGCGCCGTGGTGATTGCCCAGTCCCCGGCCGTGGCGCGGGAGAGCACCATGCTGCCCATCCCCACAGGGCCGGCCATGGGCCCGGTGCCGTCATCCTCCACCTGCACAATGATGTGGTCGTCACCACGCACCACGCGCACCTCGGCCCGGCTAGCGTGCCCGTGCACGACGGCGTTGGCGAGGCACTCCAGCACCACCTCGCCCACGGAGCCGACTGCTGAGGGCGGCAGCCCGTGGACGTGCCAGTCGATGTCCAGCAGGCCGTCCCATTCCACGGCGAGGGCGACGAGGCCGGCGTCGCCGACATCGCTGTCCGACCTGGACGCCGGGCTGACATCACGCTCGAGAGCGCGGCGCGCGGCCTCCAGCGCCCTGTCGAGTGCGTCCGGGTCATCCCTCTCGATCGCCGAACGTATGGCGTAGCTGGCGGCCACCAGCCCGGACTGCACGGTGCCGTGCAGGTGCTGCCCGATGTCGCGCAGCAGCGCGTCGCGTGCGCGGTCGGCGGCGAGACTCTCGATCTCGTTCTCGCGCACCGGAACGCGCAACTGCTCGAGCACCTCCTCGCTAATGTCCTCGGCCGTCGCCACCATTCCCGCGGCCACCACCAGCACCACGAGCAGCACGGTCGTCATGGTGCTGGCGGCCACCGGCGCCTGCACGCCGAATGCCCAGATCAGCAACACGTTGGTGGGTAGGGCCGCGACGATGCACGCGAGCAGCGTGATGGGGAAGGCCAGGCGGGGCCGACGGCGGATGAGGCGCCTGAATGCGGGGAACACGGCGACCACGCCCGCCGCGGCGGCGAGCGCGATGGCGAGTCCGGCGAGCACGCCAACGGCCACGAACGCGCGCGGCGCGCAGATCAGCGCGAACGCGACTGCGGGCGCCACCGCTGGCAGCGGGTTGCGGTGGAATTCGGAGGCGAGCACCTCGCGGAGCGAGACCCTGGGAGCGGTTGGCGCGGGCCGGCGCATCAGGTCATGGGCTGCGGGCCGCACGCCTCCGCGTGCCGCCAGGAGCAGGGCCTCGGCTACTTGGTCGGGGTGGGCGTCCTGGTCGTGGAGCACGGCTCGGGCGCTCTCGACATCGCGTTGCGCCGCGGCCAACGCCACGTCGCGCAGCGCCCCCACGGCACGCAGGCGGTCGGCCTCCTTCTCTGCGGCCAGCGCAACCAGCCGCTCACGCTCCTCGACGTACCAGGCCTGCGTGGCGCTGAGGTACGCGACCATCGGGGGCACGAGCGCGGATGTCGCCAGCACGGCGATCGATCCGGCCACGAAGCGTCCGGGGTCATCGATGGCGATGCCCTGCGATGAGGCCCAGCCCAGGATCGCGGCGATTCGCACGGCCCCGATGAATACCCCGACGCCCACCACCCACCAGATGGGCACGGGGCGCACGGCACGGTTCCGGAACAGGGTGAAGGACAGCAGCAGGAAGCCGGCTCCAATAACGACCAGCTGCAGGGCGAGGGAGGCGATGTCGGCCGAGGCCGCGCCCACGCGTAGTGCGTTGAGGCCGGTGAGCGGGATGACCGACGCCAACACCATGAGCACCGCGGTGACGCCGAACAGGCGGAGGGAAATCGCCCAGCGCCCGCCAATGCGATTGCGCAGGCTAGGCGGTGCGAGTGGGGTCGGGTGCATCCGCACCGGCGAGGGTGAAGTAGGCCCTGGCGATCTCGACGCGTGTGTTGCGCGATGGGTCGTGCTCGATGCCGAGTTGACGGCGCAGGCGCGACACCGTCACCTCGACCGCCTTCTCCGTGACCACCCTGCGTCGCGCGATCTCGGCGTTCGACAGGCCTTCGGCGATTAGCCGCATGGTCTCAATGTGTGAATCGGTGAGGCCCATCGCCTTTATGACCGCCTGCTCGTCGCCCTGCGGGCGACCGCCGCGCATTGCCACGCGCATCACTGCACGCCGGAGCACGTCGAGGTCGTCCACCGACTGCTTCGTGATGTACTCGGCGCCGCACGGGAGCTGCGCCATCTTCGTTCCCACCAGGCGGGGGTCGGCGTACGACGTGAGCACCACCACGCCGAGGTCGGGCTGCTTGCGGCGCAGTGCGTGGGCCAGCACCACGCCATTTGGGCCCCGGCCCAGCTCCAGATCGGTCACGAGCACGTCGAGGCTGCGCTCGTTGGCCATGGCGGCGGCCTCGCGTGCCGATGATGCGGCGCCCACGAGCGACATGGTGCCCATGTCCAGCGCCTGCGCGAGGGAGGCCCTGAGGAGAGCGTCATCCTCCACGAGCAGCACCCTGAGGGGCGCAGGCGGCTGCGTGCGAACGCCCGTCATGCACGCATCGTAGACGGGGGGAGAGTCAGGCCCTGTAGTGCCAGCACCCCAGTCGGTGTCGCAGGGTGGGGGCTAGCCCCTCATTACCGCGCCATGTGCTTCACGCGCGCGCGCGGTGTTCGTACCGTCAGCACACATCCCCTCGCAAGCTCGTCCTCAGCGCCCAAGCTGCTGCTGCGCCCGGCACGATCGTTCCCAGCGCCTAAAGGAGTCCCACTTCTCATGAGACCTACCCGTTCCCGCCTGCTTCCCGCCGCCCTGGCGGCCACCGCGACCGCGGCGCTGGTCGTCGCTGGCCCGGCATCCGCGGACACAAACTGCGACACCGCCCCCTGGGCCACCCTCGATGTGGCTCATGAGATCATCAATACGGCCACGGTCACCACCGACCCCGAGGCGGCGCTTCCCACCTACAAGGGCGCCGGCACCAATCCGGTGTCCGATAGCGTCTGGAACAACGGATACGCGGTGCCATCGCCGTACATCCGCAACACGACTCGCAACCTCCAGTTCAACGAGTCGCAGTTCATCGCCTCGCCCGGAGCGCCGGTGTGCCAGACCAACTACATCACGACCTCAGACGGCTACACCTGGGGCGCCATGTCGACCGCAATCAACGCGATGTGGCCGTACAGGCGATCCGACTACACGCAGCTTTCAAAGGTTAACGCGTACTACGCAGGCAATATGGTCACCACCCCGCCCGCGGGCGTCGTGAAGGTGACGGCCAACTTCAAGGCCCAGAACATGGAGTTCTGGGCCAACCAGAACGGCGTCGCTCCCGGCACGCCGGGCGCCGTGCCGCTCACGCGCTTCTTCATCATCGACCGCTGGGGCAACGAGTACATCATGCATGCGTCCGGTCAGTCCGACCCGACGTCGGTGCAGTCGGCGTTCAACGCCGCCGTGCTCCCGCCCGGCTGGAAGAAGGTCACGCGCACGCTCAAGAACAACCTCTTCCTTCACCCGGCAGAGGGCTCGGACGGTACGTTCCACTACCTGGTGTTCCGTGACAGCACGGACAACACCTACCACCAGACCAAGTGGTCGAACCGGGGCAACCTCGAGGCGATGGTCGACGGCAGCGCGATGCCCATCTGGGGCGGGCAGGACGCCAATGTCATCAAGGGCGACCAGGGCGACAAGAACGATGACACCATCCACGGCGCGGGCGGCAACGACACCCTCTCGCCCGGTCGCGGCAAGGATGAGGTCTGGGGAGACGCCGGACTCGATACCGTGAACCTGAGCGGCGCGGGCGGTGACTGGCGCCTCGCGGGCTTCGACACCGCCGAGAAGAAGATCGTCCTCCGTCCGACTCAGACGCGGGGCCGTGCCAGTCAGTCCACCAAGACCCTCTATTTCGTCGAGCGCGTACGAGTCGGCGGGCAGACCTACTCCGCGAGCAAGATCATGCGGATGAAGGTGGGCCAGACGCTTTCGTCCCGCTAGCGGGTCACGGGGCGGCCGACGGCATCTCTCCGCGCAGCGATGCGCGGCTGAGTCTGCCGTCGGCCACCTCGCGGGGTACGCACGCCGCACCCGCGAGCAACGAATAGCGCAGAGATGGGGCACCTACGTTCGCCCCATGAAGATCACACGTTCTCGCGCACTCGTTCTCTCGGCCGCACTCGCCATCGGAGGCGCTGCTCCCGCAGGCGGCGTCGTGGCGACTGCCGACGCACAACGTGACCCGGTGACGGCCGAGAATGCGCCTCACGTGGAGGAATGGCAGAAAGGTCCCTAAGTAGCGGAGGAGGGACTCGAACCCCCGACACGCGGATTATGATTCCGCTGCTCTAACCAGCTGAGCTACTCCGCCAGACCGCCGCCTTCGCGGCGACGCGCGACGCTAGCAAAACGGGTGGGCAGCACGCGCCGTGACGGCTGTCCATGAGTCGCGCCGTTCGCGCACCGACCACCGTATTTCGGTCTATCGTCGCCGCCGACCGTTGTCCTCGAATCACCGGAGCCTCATGACCGGGTACCAGATCGGCATCCTGTTCCATCTCATCGGCGTGATCCTGTTCTTCGCCGGAGCCGCGGTTGCCGGCGTCGTCACCGTCGCCGCGAATCGCCGCCGCTCGCCGTCGGAGATCGCCCTGATCCTCGGCCTCGCACGCCCCGGGGCGATTCTCCTGGGCATCGGCGGCGTCGTGCTGCTCATCGCAGGCTTCTACCTCTCAGGCAAGATCGAGGGCTTCGGCCAGCGCTGGCTCGAGGCGTCGATCCTGCTGTTCGTGGTGTCGCTGATCGCGGGCGCATGGGGCGGGCGGCGCAGCCGCAGCACGCGCGAGTACGCGGTGGCCCTGGCCGAGCGCGGGGAGGGGGATGAGGCCACCCTTCACGCCAAGCTGGAGGACCGCCTCACTTCGGTGCTGCACTGGGCGTCGGTGGTGCTCGCCGTGCTGGTGCTGGTGCTGATGGTGTGGCAGCCGGGCGCATAGCCCGGGCCACCGCGACGAGGGGGCGGACCCCCGCCGGCGCTAGCCGGCGGGGGTGATCGCCACCAGCGGGATCTTCCGCGAGGTCTTGGTGGCGTATTCGTCGTAGTCGGGCCAGATGTCGGTCATGACCTTCCACAGCCGCTCATGCTCCTCGGGGCCCACGGTGCGGGCACGGGCCGGCATGACATCCTCTCCCACCTGGATCACCACTTCCGGGTCGGCGGCGAGGTTCACGTACCAGTCGGGGTGCGTTGGTGCTCCGGCGTATGAGGCCATCACCACATAGTCGTCGCAGTCAACCCCGTAGATGAGGGCGGTGCGGCGTGCGGTGCCGCTCTTCCTGCCGCGCGTGGTGAGCAGCAGGGTCGGCACGCCGGGCTGCCAGTGGTGCCCTTCCTTGCCACCCGATTCCACGTAGGTC
>JBIIJJ010000146.1:0-4610 GCA_044233875.1 Miltoncostaeaceae bacterium
GCGGATGCGGAAGCCCATCGAGGTGAAGAACTCACGCGCCTCGGGGGTGTCCTCGGCCTCGGCGAGCAGGTGGGTGCCTCCGGCGGTGCGCGTGGCACGTGCTGCGGATGACACCAGCATGCGCCCGACCCCCTTGCGGCGTTCCTCCGGCACGACGCCAAGCCACCAGATGATGCCCTCGGGTACCTGCGTGAAGCAGAAGCCGATGAGGGAGTCGCCGCGCGCGGCCACGGTGAAATCACCGTAGCCCGCGCCCTGGTTGTAGCCGGTGGGCCGCCCCATGGCCTTGTAGATGGCAAGGCCGTGGAGGGCGTCGAACTCCATGTCGTCGTAGCGATCCGCCATGGCGTTGTCGTAGGTGAGCAGGCGCACGCCATCTGCGGGCTCGCCCTCACCCAGCCCCTCGATGGCGCGGCTCACCTGCACGGTGGCCGCGTACTGCTCAAAACCCGCCTCGCGCGCCAGCGCGCCCAGTGGGTCGCCGGGCGGGAGGGCCATGTCGTACGGGGGCACCGCGGGGATGGCCTCGATCAGCACCGCCAGCGCCGAGGCGTCGCGGGCGGTCACGTTGTCGAGCCGCACCGCCCTGGCGGTGGGCGAAGGGCCTATCTGGCAGGCGGCCCCGTCTGTGGTGACGCTAGAGAAGGTAGGGCTCCAGGTCATCCACGCGCACGCCGGTGTCCTCGAGCCACTGGCGCACCTCCACCAGGTGGTCGGCGTCGCCGCTGATCTCGAGGATGACCCACCCCGTGCGATCGCGGATGTCCGCCCGCCTGATGTTGCAGACGACGTCGTGTTCCGTCGAGAGCCTGTGCACGACGGGTTCGCGCACCAGGTTCTCCGGAAATGTCAGTCTCACTCGGATGCTCGACACCTGAAAGCGCTCCCTCGGCAGAGGCGTGAATATACTCGGCGAATGGCCCGTGATTTCATCTCACGCATGAGCGCATCCCTGCGCCGCGACCTCGACGCCGCGCGCGAGCGCGATCCCGCGGCGAGGTCCACTGCGGAGTTGGTGCTCACGTACCCCGGTCTCCATGCGGTGTGGATGCACCGGGCGGCACATGGCATGAACACCCGCGGGTGGCATCTGCCCGCCCGCGTGGTGAGCCAGGTGTCGCGCTTCGTCACCGGCATCGAGATCCACCCCGGCGCCACGATCGGGCCCGGCTTCTTCATCGATCACGGCATGGGCGTGGTGATCGGGGAGACCACCGAGATCGGCGAGGACGTCACCGTGTACCAGGGCGTGACCCTCGGGGGCACGGGCAAGCACGGCGGCAAGCGTCACCCCACGCTGCGCGACGGAGTCATCGTCGGGGCGGGCGCCTCGGTGCTGGGTCCGCTGGATGTGGGTGAGGGAGCCAAGATCGGAGCAGGATCGATCGTGGTGAAGGACGTACCCGCGAACTCGACGGTCGTGGGCAACCCCGGCACGCCGGTGGTCGTGGACGGCCAGCGGGTGGACCCCGAGAAGCTCCACCACCCGGACCTCGATCACACGCGCCTGCCCGACCCGGTCGCCGACGCCCTCGATTGCCTCATCCAGAGGGTGGAGGAGCTCGAGGCCGAACTGGCGGCGCTGCGCGCCGGGGTGGAGCCACCGCCCAGGCAGGGCGACGGCGACTGCCGCGAGACGGTGAAGGAAGGCATTCGGGAGGCGCGCAGGGCCTCCGCCGACGCCGCCTAGGTCACTCGCCGGACGCACCCCGGGCGTCCGCCTGCGGCGCTACCTTTGCCCGGTGAGCACGGATCTCCTCGGCAGCCTCAATCCACCGCAGCGCGAGGCCGTGACGCATGGCGACGGGCCGGTGCTCGTGCTCGCCGGTGCCGGCTCCGGCAAGACCCGCGTCATCACGCATCGCATCGCATGGCTGGTGCGCGAACGCGGTGTGCCCGTGCGGGAGATCCTCGCGATCACCTTCACCAACAAGGCCGCAGGGGAGATGCGGGAGCGCATCGCCGAGCTCATCGGCAGTGAGTCGTCGGGCCTCTGGGCGTCCACCTTCCACTCGGCGTGCGCCAGGATCCTGCGCATCGAGCACGAGGCGGCGGGCTACGACCGGGCGTTCTCGATCTACGACGATGCCGACCAGCAGCGCATCATGCGGGAGATCCTCAAGGATGAGGGCATCGACCCCAAGCGCCTCACCCCACGCGCGGTGCTGGGGCGCATCTCCGCGGCCAAGAATGAACTGCAGCACCCGCGCGACCTCGCCGAGCAGGCGGTGGACGAGGCCGAACAGGGCATGGCCAGGCTCTACCAGCGGTACCAGGACCGCCTCGCCGCCAACCAGGCGATGGACTTCGATGACCTGCTCATGGTCACGGTGGAGATGCTCCGGCGCGACGCCGTGGTGCGCGAGCGCTGGCAGCGCCGCTTCCGTTACGTGCTCGTGGACGAGTACCAGGACACCAATCACGCCCAGTACTGGCTGGTGCGCATCCTGGCCGAGCCGGAGCGCAACGTGATGGTGGTGGGAGACGACGACCAGGGCATCTACTCGTGGCGTGGCGCCGACATCCGGAACATCCTGGAGTTCAAGGCCGACTACCCCGACGCCGTCACGATTCCCCTCGAGCAGAACTACCGATCGACGTCGATGATCCTCGACGCGGCGAACGCGGTGGTGCGCAACAATCGCGGCCGGCACCCCAAGAAGCTCTTCACCGAGAGGCAGGGCGGCGAGCCGGTGTCGGTGGTCATCTGCACCGACGAGCACGACGAGGCCCGCATGGTGGTGCGTGAGGTCACGCGCGCCATGGCCGAGGGCCGGTCGCTCGACCAGGTGGCGGTCTTCTACCGCACCCATGCGCAGAGCCGCGTCATCGAGGACCAACTGGTGCGCAGCGGCGTCTCGTACCAGGTTCTCGGCGGCCCCCGGTTCTACGAGCGCGCTGAGGTCAAGGACCTCATGAGCTACCTGCGCGTGGTGGCCAACCCCGCCGATCGCGAGGCGTTCACGCGCGCGGCCGGCAGCCCCAAGCGCGGCCTGGGGCCCGCGGCGCTCGCGAAGGTGGCTGAGGCCGCGGACGCGCATGGCACCACGATGGACGCCGTGGCGCGCGACCCCGACATGGTGCCGGGGCTCAACTCGTCGCAGCGGGAGACCCTCACGGCGATGGGCGCGCTGGTCGAGCGCCTGCGCGATATGGACGCCACGGGGGCCCCGCCCGAGCGCGTCATGGAGCGGGCCATCGAGGATTCCGGACTGCGCGAGGCCCTGCTCGCCGAGGGGCCCGCGGATGCCGGCCTCGGGCGCCTCGACAACCTCCAGGAGCTCGTCGGCGTGGCGGCGGAGTACACGGCGCGGTCGGGCGAGCCGTCGCTCTCGGGGTTTCTCGAAGAGGTCGCCCTGGTGTCGGCCGTCGACGAAGCGGACGACGGCTCGGGTCGCCTCACCCTCATGACCGTTCACAACGCCAAGGGCCTCGAGTACGAGATGGTGCTGGTGACCGGTCTCGAGGAGGGGCTCTTCCCGCATGCACGCTCGATCGACGACCCCGAGGGGCTCGAGGAGGAGCGGCGACTCTGTTACGTGGCGCTCACCAGGGCGCGGGAGCGGCTGGTGCTGTCACATGCCGATAGCAGGGCGCTGCGGGGTAACCGCATGTACGCCATACCCTCGCGCTTCATCGAGGAGATCCCCGATGAATCCCTGGGGCGCGAGGCCGCACCGCCCCGCGGCGGGGGAGGGGCGGGCACGGCCATCGCCGTGGCCGCGTACGACGTGGGCGACTCGGTGGTGCACGAGTCGTTCGGCGAGGGCGTGATCACCGGGCTGCAGCAGAAGGGGCGGCTCATCCAGGTGCGATTCGACGACAAGGAGCGTGTGCTGATGGCGGACATGGCGCCGATGAGGAGGCTCGCGGGATGAGTGCACGGGTTATCGATGGCCGCGATGCGGCCCGACGCGTACGCGAGCGCGTGGCCGAGGGCTGCGCCGCATTCGAGGCGCGCCACGGGCGCAAGCCCGGCCTGGTGGGAATACAGGTGGGGGATGACCCCGCCAGCGAGATCTACCAGCGCAACAAGGCGCAGCAGGCCGAGGAATGCGGGATGGCCGTGGAGCGCATGAAGCTGCCCGAGGGCACCACGCAGGCGGACATGGACGCACTGCTCGACCGCCTGGCGGCCGATGCGGCGGTGGACGGCATGCTGGTGCAGCTGCCCGTGCCCGAACCCCTCACCGAGCCGGCAATCGCAGCCCGCATCGCCCCCGACAAGGATGTCGACGGCTTCTCACCGGTGAACATCGGTCGCCTGGTGCGCGGTGAGCCCTGCCTCAGGCCCTGCACGCCGAGCGGGGTGATGTGGCTGCTCGACGACGCGGGGGTGCAGCTGGAGGGTGCCAACGCGGTGGTGATCGGCCGATCCGTGATCGTGGGCAAGCCCCAGGCGCTCATGCTGCTCGAGCGCAACGCCACGGTCACCATCACCCACTCGCGCACGCGCGACCTCGCCGCCGTCTGCCGCGAGGCCGACATCATCGTGGCAGCCGTCGGCGTGCCGGAGATGGTGCGCGGCGACTGGGTCAAGCCAGGCGCTACGGTGATCGACGTGGGCATGAACCGCCTCGACGATCGCCTGTGCGGAGACGTCCATTACG
>JBIIJJ010000110.1:0-5617 GCA_044233875.1 Miltoncostaeaceae bacterium
CATCGTTGAGGGATACTTCACAGGTGCTGCCTCCTTCGGGCCATTCACGCTCACGAGCGCCGGTGAGGAGGACTACTTCGTCGCGAAGGTCGATTCCTCAGGAACCTTCCTCTGGGCCACGCGGGCTGGTGGCACGGGAGATGACGGCACGGAATCCTGGGGGGTCAGTGCGCTGGTCGACGGCTCGGCGATCGTGTCGGGGTCGTTCAAGAACACCGCCGACTTCGGCTCCACCACGCTCACCAGCGCAGGGGACTGGGATGTCTTCGTCGCGAAGGTGGATTCCTCGGGCTCCTTCCTGTGGGCCACGCAGGGGGGTGGCAGCGGTGAAGACAAGGGGTGGGATGTCGGCACACTGGCTGACGGCTCTGCGATTGTTGCGGGGCCTTTCGGGGGCACCGCCGCCTTCGGTTCCACGACGCTGACGAGTTTCCGCATGGATGCCTATGTGGTGAAGGTGGTGTCGCCATCAGCCGCTCCGGGATCTGTCACTGCGACGCCCGGCAGCGGCCAGGCCACGGTGTCGTGGGCGGTGCCCGTGTACAGCGGGGGGGCCGCGATCACCTCTTACACGGCATCGGCCTCGCCCGGCGGCGGCACCTGCACCGCCACGGCGCCCTCCACCAACTGCACCATCACGGGCCTTTCGAACGGCACCAGCTACACCTTCGCCGTCACGGCCACGAACGCGACGGGCACCTCACCGGCGTCGGCAACGTCGAACGCGGTGACGCCCACTGCCGCAGTGGTCACCACCACCACCCTCAGACCCACGGTGCTGCCCAGCCGCACCCGTCTCATCAGTGGTCAGGCGATGCGCCTTGGCATCCGCACCACCAACACCGGAACCGCCACGGCTGCCTCGGTGACCTCCTGCCTGAGGCTCCCGCAGAACCTGGTGGTCACGCGCACCGGTGGCGCAACGCGCTCAGGGCGCACCCTGTGCTTCTCGCTCGGCGCCCTCCCCGCAGGGGCAACGCGCACCAACGTGGTGACGGTGCGCGCGGTTGCCACGGGCAGCGTCACCCGCACGGTCGCCGGCAGCACGCGATCGACAGCGACAAGCCCTGCGCTCACCACCGCGCAGTCGCGGGTCATCCGCATCAGCCCGCGCACCGCACGGGCCCGCGTCACGGGGTAGAGGCACCCCCCTCTTGATTGGCCGGACGGTGCCCCCTGGGGGGCCGCCCGTCCGCACCGGACTGGTTCAATCAAGGCTGTTCGCGTAACCACGAGGGAGAGCCTCCATGCCCCGCATCACCCGCACCCGCATGTCGGTACCGGCCATTGCCCTCGCCGCCGTGGCGCTGGGCGCTGTTCCACTGCCCGCAGCCGGTCCATGTGGTTGTGTCATTTTTCGACTGCCCCCGGCTCTGGAGTTCCCGTGACCCCTTCCCGCCACCTCTCAGCCCGTCGCTTTCCCCGAACCCTCGCGACCCTCTCTGCCATGGGCCTTGCTGTTGCAGCACCTCTCGCTTGGGCCGACCAGCCGAGCAGACTCGGCACGGGCTCCGTCACGTGCACGCCCGAGCGCGGTGCGCCGTGCGCGGGCATCACGCACCGACGCGCCGACCTCCAGGGCATGGATCTGCGCCGTGCCCGCTTCGACAGGGCCGATCTGCGGCGCGCGGACTTCCGCGATGCCGACCTGCGGGGCGCGTACTTCAGGGGCGCCACGCTGCGGGGCGCCAACTTTAGCGGCGCAAAGCTGAAGGGCGCGCGGTTCGGACCCCCCACGCGTGGGGGCAAGCGTGCCAACCAGGCCTGCATACCCAACTGCGAGGGTGCAGACCTCGATGGCGCCAGCCTCACCGACGCGAACCTGCAGGACACCAACCTCTCGTACGCCACGCTCGTGGGCGCGAACCTTTCGTCCGCGTATCTCCCCAGTGTCAACTTCTTCAGCGCCGACCTGAGCGGCGCGAACCTGACCGAGGCGTCCCTGGGAGGGTCGAATTTCACCAGTGCGGTCCTCGTCAGCACGAACTTCACCAGCGCGAAGCTCACCGCCCCGAACCCGGCGTACATCGTGAACCTCACCAACGCCAACCTCACCAGCGCCAACCTGACCGGCGCCGACTTCACGGGCGCCACCCTCACGGGCATCAACCTCACCAGCGCCAACCTGACGGGCGCGACGATTTCGTCGACCGGGGTGGCCGGCGTGATCTGGCGCAACACCACCTGCCCCAACGCCACGGTCACCAGCACCGGCTGCTGAGCCCGCGTGGGGCTCAGGAGAACGACGCGCCTGCGGCAGCGCGGTTTGCTGACGGCCGGCGGCCAGGCTGCCTCGCCATCACCGCCAACTCGTGATCCTGGTCTCATGAACCGCTACGTCGCGCCATCCGGGGAGTGCACCCAGCGGTGGGCGTCCGGGCGCGCGGGTGTGATTCTGTTTATTCCGCTCGCCCGTTCTTCGTCCCCGGAGCCCCCGTGACGCCTCTCCATCGTTCCTTGTCCCGCCGCCCTCGCCTGCGGTCGCGTGTCGTACTTGCAGCCACCACCGCCACGGTGCTGGGCCTCTCGGCGCCCGCGCTGGCCGTGCTGCCCCAGGAGGAGGGCACCGTCGACCTGCTGACGCAGGCGAACGTGCAGCTCGAGGGCGCATTCAACATGGACCAGAGCGGCGGTGCGGTGGCCCCCGCCGGCGACGTGAACGGCGACGGCATCGATGACGTCATCGTGGGGGCGTACTGGTCCCGTCTCACCCGCGGCACCAGCCATGTCGTCTTCGGCTCGGCCTCATCCGCCAGCGTCAACCTGTCCGCCATGGGATCCCGGGGCTTCACCATCACCGGTGCGAGGAGGTTCGAGAGCTCCCCGTACTACTCCGGGGACCAGTTGGGCACGTCGGTGGCCGCCGCCGGTGACGTGAATGGCGATGGCTTTGATGACGTGATCGTCGGGGCGCCCGGCGACTGGCGCAACAGCCCCGGCTACGCCTATGTGGTGTACGGGTCGGCGTCTCCCGCTGCGGTGAACCTGACCACGGCAGCAGATGCCGGCCTGGGGTCGAGGGGCTTCGCCATCAACGGCGCGGCGGTGAGGGATGAGCTCGGCGCCTCGGTGGCGGGCGCCGGCGACGTGAACGGGGACGGGCTCGACGATGTCATCGTGGGCGCACCCGAGAAGAACCTCACAGTCGATCAACTCATACCCACCAACCCCAGCGCCACTTATGTGATCTACGGCTCGGCCTCAGCGCCTGGCCCGGTCAACCTCACGGGCGCAGCGGATGCCGGCCTGGGGTCGAGGGGCTTCGCCATCAACCCCGCGGCGTCGGGTGGCCAACTGGGCGCCTCGGTTGCCAGCGCGGGCGATGTGAACGGCGACGGCAGGGACGACCTGGTGGTGGGGGCTCCCGGGGCGCAGCCGGGACCCTACCTCGGCCTCGCGGGCATCACGTATGTGATCTTCGGATCCGCGTCGCCGAGCACGGTGAACCTGACGTCGGCGGCGGATGCGGGCCTGGGGCCGGGCGCCGGCTTCGCGATCAAGGGCAGCTATTACGCTGACTTCACCGGCGACGTGGTTGACGGCGCCGGCGACGTGAATGGCGACGGCTTTGACGACGTCGTCGTGGGGGCGCCCACGGCCGCCCAGAGGGGCCAGAACCAGGAAATCATGTTCAGTTGGGGTGTCATCTACGTCATCTACGGGTCGGCGTCTCCTGCTCCGGTGAACCTGACGAACGCAGTGGATGCAGGCCTCGGGTCGAGGGGTTTCTCCATCAACGGCTCGGCGGCGGGTGAGCATGTTGGCGAGGCCGTGGCGGGCGCCGGCGACGTGAACAGCGACGGCCTTGATGACCTGGTCGTGGGACTGAAGCGACGGAGCCCCGGGTCTCCGCCCCGCCCCTACGCAGGAACGAGCTACGTCATCTATGGGTCGGCTGCCACGCCTTCCCCGATTGACCTCGCGCAGCCCCTTGGGTCGCGGGGCATCACCGTGATGGGTGCGAAGGGGGATCCCAACCCCCAGGGAAACAGCGGTGACCGCAGCGGCGCGTCGGTGGCCGGCGCCGGTGACTTCAATGGCGACGGCAGGGACGACGTGCTCGTGGGGGCCATTGACGCGAATCCGGATCCGACCCGGGGCGGAGCAGGCGTGACCTACGTGGTCTACGGCTTCGGCACCGCGGCCATGTCGTACCCGGCGGGCATCACCGCCACGGCCGGCACTCAGGTCACGCCGCTCGCGCCGACGCTCTCGCGGACCGGCGTGCCGTCGTTCACGGTGAGCCCGGCGTTGCCCGCGGGCCTCTCCATCGGCGCCACCACCGGGGTGATCAGCGGCACGCCCACCGCGGCCAGCGCAGACGCCACCTACACCGTGACCATGACCGACCTCACCGGGCAGGTGTCGAACACCGTGAAGATCGCGGTCGCCCCCGGTCCTCCGGCTGCCACGTCGGTCGCGCCCGTCACGCCGGTCGGCCCCGCTGGGAAGCTGCGCATGGCGCGTGCGCGCCAGGGCTCCCGCGGCGTGGTGACCACCGGAGTGGTGCCCGCCGGCGCCACCAGCGTGGTGCAGCTGGCCACCCGCAGGTCGCCCCGCGCCGGCCAGCAGGTGCCCGGCATGCGCGAGGCCGCGCGCAGGGCTGCCCCGTGCTCCATCAGGGGCACGGGGAGCGCCCGCACCTTCACCTGCACCATGCGCCTTGCCCCGGGCCAGTGGACCCTCACCACCCGTGCGCGTGGCGGCGGAGTGGTGCTGGCCCAGTCGGTCACGCGCGTGCGGGTAAAGGCCCGCGGTGCGCGCCCCGTGCCCGTGGCCGGATAGGGCCCAGGCAGCCCTGGCGCTTCCCCTCAGGTGGGGCACACCACCCTGATTGCGTGCTCGCGTGCGGCCTGCGCCTGCCGGTCGTCGTAGGTGATCAACCCGAGAAGCCGTGGCCCCAGGTCGAGCGCAACGGCCAGGTGCAGGGCGTCGAGGGTGCGAAGGCCTGCGGGCAACATGCCACCCGCCCGCTCGAGATGGGCGCTCTCGAGCGCGATCACATCGAGGGTCGAGATGACCGCCCGCGCCCGCTCGGTGAGACCTGCATCGGTGCGCCTCACCGCCCTCAGCACCTCGGTCTCGGCGAGGTTGCAGGTGACCAGGCGATCCTCCCGTGATTCCTGCCACCGGAACATCGCCGTGCTGTGGGCCTCGCGCAGGATGAGCTTGACGATCGCCGAGGAGTCGACGTACCACGCGCCCGGTGTGCTCAGCGGTCGTCCTCGTCGCGCATCTCTGCGAGGGCGTCCCCGAGCGCGCGCCGCCTGCCCCGCGGTGGGGGCGGCCCGAGTTCGGTGATCGACCGCGTGGCCGGTCGCAGCAGCCCTGCAGCCTCCAGGTCGGCCAGTCGGTCATCCCCTAGCGGGAGGATCTGTGCCACGGGCCGGCCGTTGTCGGTGACGATCACCCGCTCGCCCGCGGCTGCCCTGGCGATCACTGCGGATGCGTTCTGCTTGAGCGCCCGTATGCCCACTGCGGCCATGTGCTTCACCGTAGCACTCACCCCGCCGACCACCCGCTGATCAGGCGAACGAGCCGCCCCGGTCGCGAAGCCCCTTGGCCACGGCGTTGAACAGCGCGGTTCCCGCCAGCACTCCGAGGGCGATGGCGATCA
>JBIIJJ010000111.1:0-5522 GCA_044233875.1 Miltoncostaeaceae bacterium
CACGGCCTGCCCTGACCCGATCGCCTGCTGCCACGGAGCCCCCGCCCGCGACTCGCCCACCACGGTCACGGTGCCTGGCAGATCATCAGCCCGCACCGCCCAGCCGTCCATCAGCGATGCGTCGCCCGCTGGCAGGTCGACCATGGAGGCGACGTCCTCCGCCAGCACGCGCCCCATCGCGCCGTCGATCGGCACCGCCTCGGGCGCCAGCGCCAGCGCCAGCCGCCGGGCCTCGTCGATGGCCTCGGCCAGATGCAGTCGAGCCGCCACCGGCCTCCTCGCGTCGGGGTCGCAGGCAGCCGCTGGGCTACCGTGCGGTCATGGCGCGAAGGATGTCAGACGCCTTCGGCAGGCCGGTGGCATCGGCCCGGCTGTCGGTGACCGATCGGTGCAACCTGCGCTGCCGGTACTGCATGCCGGCCGAGGGCGTGCCGTGGCTGCCCGCAGACAACCTGCTGCGCCGCGACGAACTGGTGCGCATCGCCGGCCTGCTCGCGCATGCGGGCGTGACGGACTTCCGCATCACCGGGGGAGAGCCCCTGCTTCGCCCCGACCTCGACGCCATCATCGCCGGCGTCGCCGCGCTGCCGGGCGTGCGCGAGGTGAGCATCACCACCAACGGCGTGCTGCTGGAGGATCAACTGGGCGCCCTGGTGGCCGCGGGCCTCTCCCGCCTGAACGTGAGCCTCGACTCGCTCGACCCCGACCGCTTCGAGGCCGCCACGCGCCGCCGAGATCTCGACCGCGTGCTCGCCGGCCTCGACGCCTGCGCCCGCACCCCCGGCCTCGGCGACATCAAGGTGAACGCCGTGCTGCTTCGCGGCCTGGGCGAGCCCGACATGCTGCCGCTGGCCGAGATGGCACGCACCGGCCCGTTCGTGGTGCGCTTCATCGAGGCCATGCCGCTCGATGCCGGCAGGGAGTGGACCCCCGAGGCGGTCATCCCCGGTGCCGAGGTGCGCGAGGCCATCCACGCCCGCTGGCCCCTGGTGCCCGTGGGTCGCGAGCGCCCGGCCGCACCCGCCACCGAGTGGCGGTTCGCCGATGGCCGTGGCCGCCTGCAGTTCGTGTCATCGGTGACCGAGCCCTTCTGCGCGGCATGCGACCGCGTGCGCATCACCGCCGACGGCCAGCTGCGCACGTGCCTCTTTGCCGACCACGAGACCGACCTGCGCACGCCCATGCGCGCCGGCGCGGATGACGCCCTGCTGCACGCCCTGATGGAGCAGGCCGTCGTGCGCAAGCCGGCCGGCCACTCGATCGGCGACGCCGCATGGGCCTACCGCGGCAGGCCCATGAGCCGCATCGGGGGCTGAGCGCCTGCTCGCCGACCTCAGTCCGGGTGCCACACCTCCCAGCTCACGGCGTTGAGCTCGCAGGCCCACACCGTTGTGCGGCCGATGATGTACAGCACGACCGGGCACATCCCCGGTGCCGTGAACGTGCCCTGCATGTCGCACACCGCGCCCGACGGGGTGCTGCAGCCCGCCGAGATCCTGCGCGCGCAGTTCGCGGGCGCGGGAATCGACCGGGCCGACGGCGCCATCGCGTACTGCGGCTCGGGCGTCAACGCCTGCCACAGCCTGCTGGTGATGGAGCACGCCGGGCTGGGGCGCGGGCGCCTCTTCCCGGGGTCGTGGTCGGCGTGGAGCAACCGGCCGGGCCAGCCCGCCGCCACCGGGGCGGCGCCGGGCTGACCCTCGCCGCCGGCGCTACTTCTTGACCGTCAGCGGGCTCGCCTGGCCCGACTGCGGGATTCCGCGGATGACGCCGTTGATCGTCAGGGTCGACTTGCCCACCAGCGCGGTGTTCAGGCTCGACGGCACGGTGACCTTGACGGTGTTGGTGCCCGTCTTCACCTGCGCATTGAGGATGGTGGTGCGCTTCGTCATGTTCGCGATGGCGATCTTCGCGGTGCCCTTCGCGGAGGACCGGATCTTCAGCGTGTAGGTCTTGCCGCGCGTCACGGTGGACGGCCGGGAGGTCGTCCACATGCCGAGCGTGGCCGACGTGCCGGTCTGCCCGATGGCGTCGCACATGAGCTCCGCGACCCACATGTTGCCGTCCGACCCCTGCACGAGCGGGTTGTACGTGCCGGTCCAATTCCCGAACGCCGAGCTGTTCGCCACCGGGTACTCGTTGATCACGCCGCCCATGGTGAGCGTCCCGATCTGGCCCGCCTCACCCACGAACCACAGCTTCCCATTCGCCGTGCCCCACCCGGTGGCCTCCGAGTTGGAAACCGCCTTCGGGTACTGGGTGAAGGTGGGCTTCGCGCCTGCCGAGCCGGGCACCACCCGCGTGATGGCGTTCAGCTGCCCGTCGGTGAACCAGATGTAGTTCGGGTTCGGGCCCTGGGTGATGCTGAGGGGCGCGCTGTTGGTGGGCGTCTGGATGTTGGTCACCACCCCGGCCGTGGTGATGGTGGCCAGGCCGTAGCCGTTGGTGCCGCCGATGGTCGCCCACAGCACCCCGCCGGGGCCGCTCGTGATGTCCTGGCCGAAGGCCGAACCG
The DNA here is from genome assembly GCA_044233875.1 of Miltoncostaeaceae bacterium. Classification (GTDB taxonomy): domain Bacteria; phylum Actinomycetota; class Thermoleophilia; order Miltoncostaeales; family Miltoncostaeaceae; genus SYFI01. The sequence continues at coordinate 2,515 of JBIIJJ010000111.1, forward strand.
ATGCCCAGCGGGTACTGGGTGGCGACGCCCGCGGTGGTGATCCTCCCGATGTTCGCGGTGCCCTGGGTGAACCAGAGGTTCCCGTCGGGGCCCACCGTGATGGCCTTGGGGCTGGCCTGCGGGGCTCCTGCCACGTTCCACGGAAGCGTGTACTCGGTGATCACGCCTGCCGTGGTGATGCGACCGATGCGGCCCTTGAATCCCTCGGTGAACCAGATGGCGCCATCCGGCCCCACCGTCAGGTCAATCGGCCCGGAAAACTGCGTGGGCGTGGGGTACTCGGTGATCACGCCCTGGGGGGTGATGCGCCCGATTGCATTCGCGCTCTGCTCGGTGAACCACACGTTGCCGTCCGGCCCGAGCACGGTGGCCGTGGGGTTGGACAGCTTGCTGGGCGTGAGGAAAACGTTCTTCATTCCCGGCTGCTTGGCGACGCTGCAGTTCTGCGACCCGGCGTAGCCCGCGCTCGCCGAGGCGGGGATGATGACCAGCGCGGCTGCGCCGACCGCCGCCGCGCCGAGTGTACGACGCGTGCGCGTGCTGAGGGACATTTACGGACCTCCAGTGGGGATTGCCCGGCTGATGCTAGTCGCCCTTCGGCCCCCACACCTCCCAGCTCACGGCGTTGAGCTCGCAGGCCCACACCGTTGTGCGCCCCACCAGGTACAGCACGAACAGCAGGGTGCCCGCGAGCCCCAGCACTCCATAGAGGGCCTCGGCGCTGGCGAGTTCGCCGGCCCAGTAGTACTCGCTGAACGCCAGCAGTACCTGAACCACGAAGGCCAGCACGATCGCCCCGGGCAGGTGCGCCCGCAGGGGCACGGGCTTCGACGGCAGCCACGAGAGCCCGAGCATGGCGAGCACCGCCAGTATCGCCGTGCCCAGCACGAACGCCGCTACTCCGCTGAGCGGCCCCAGGAAGTTGGCGGCCACGCCGGTGAGCGCGCTCACCCCGACGAAGATGATGGGCACGGCCACCAGGCTCAGCAGGTTGGTGGGGCGCGGCAGCAACCCGCCGCTCTTCACGCCCCACGCGCTCGCGTGCACCAGTCGCAGCGCGCGCAGCAGCATCCACGCGAACCAGATCACCAGCACGATGCCGGTGAGCAGCAGCCACCAGCGCCCGGCCTGCGACTGCTCCGCGGCCGCGGACATCGTGTCTGCCACGCTCTGGCCCAGCGATGCCGACGTCGCGGCGTCGTTCACGGCACTCGGCGGCGTGAACCCCAGCGCCCCGAAGGCCAGCACCGACAGCGCGAGCGACCAGAAGAAGAGGCGGTACGCGAGCCCGCCCCCCAGCACGCCGCCGGCGATGCGCCCGTCGCGCTCGAGCAGCCGGAATCCGGTCTCGACCACGCGGTTGCGTGATCGCATGCCCTCCACCTGACGAAGCCGCATGAGCAGCTGTTCGCGCATGTGACCGATGCTAACCACCTGTCGCCCGGCGACCGCCCCGGCAGGTCCACGATGCGTAGGCTCACGCAATGTTCTCCCCTCGCCGCCTCGCCCTCGCCGCCGCCGTCGTGGCCTTGCCGTTGCTCCTCGCCAGTTGCAGTCGCACGTTCACCAACGGCGCGGAGTACCGCAATGGGACCTCATTCGCCGCGCTCAAGGCTGATGGCTCGGTGGTTGCGTGGGGGGCTGCGGACAGGGGTGGCGACCCCACCTGCGTGACCAACCCCAATGCATGCGGTGCCGCGCCAGCCGGCAGCCTGTCGTCAGGAGTCGTCGACATCTTCTCGTCGTACGGGGCCTACGCGGCGCTCAAGCAGGATGGCTCATTGGTGGTCTGGGGCGGCGCGTCGTACGGCGGCGAGATCTCGTGCACGATAGGTGGGCCCACGTGTCACCCCGTCTCACAGGCCGCCCTGTCATCGGGCGTGCGCACCGTGTCGTCCACGCCCTCGGCCTTCGCGGCGACGAAGACCGATGGCTCCGTGGTCACCTGGGGCCAGACCGCCGACGGTGGTGATGCCGCGTGCACGCCAGCATCGGCTTGCACCCCGGCCCCGGTGGGCAGTCTCTCGTCCGGCGTTGCAGAGGTGCGAGGATCAAGCAAGGCCTTCGCCGCGTTGAAGAGCGATGGCACTGTGGTGGCATGGGGCGATCCGACGTATGGCGGCGACGCGGCGTCACCTGTGGGCGGTGCCCTCACCAACATCACCGCCGTGGTGCCCGGCAGCACGGCGTTCGCCGCCATCAAGCAGGATGGTTCTGTGGTCACGTGGGGGGACGAAGGCGGCGGCGGAGACTTCACCTGTGCGTTGTCCGGCTGCACGCCTGTTCCCAATTCCGGCAGCCTGGCGGCGGGTGTGACGTCCATCAGCAGCACGTCGTTTTCCGCCGCGGGCGGTCAAGCCAATGTCGGTGCCTTCGCGGCGCTCAAGGACGATGGTTCTGTGGTCACCTGGGGCGATACCAACTCGGGCGGTGACTCGACGCAGCCCGTTGGTGGTGCCCTCACCGGCGTCACCGCCATCGCGGCCAGCGATCGCGCATTCGCGGCCCTGCGCAGCGGTGGCTCAGTGGTCACATGGGGCTTCGCCGAGAATGGCGGGAACTCCGCGTGTACGGCGTCGTTGTCGTGCCAGCCAGCCCCGGCGGGAATGCTCGCCAGCGGCGTGGTGGCCCTGTTCTCGAACCTATCTGCATTTGCGGCGCTCAAGCAGGATGGCTCCGTCGTGGCCTGGGGCTCACCGTCCCAGGGCGGTGACCCCGACTGCAACAGTGGTTCCGGCTGCACGGCTGCCCCGGTCGGATCCCTCGCGGGTGGCGTGACCCAGATCATGTCCACCGCAGGCGCGTTTGCGGCGCGGAAGGCCGATGGCTCTGTCGTCACCTGGGGCTCCATCGCTAATGGGGGTACGTCCTCCGCGCCAGTCGGGGGCACGCTGACCGGTGTCGCGCAGGTGTTCTCGAACGACGGCGCAGGAGCGGCCCTCAAGCAGGATGGCTCGGTGGTGACCTGGGGCGATAACGACACCGGTGGCAATCCAGGGTGCGATCCC
>JBIIJJ010000113.1:0-5509 GCA_044233875.1 Miltoncostaeaceae bacterium
TGGGGCTCCCCGGGTCGCTGCCGCGGTGCTGGGTGCGTGAGGGCCTGGGGCAGCGCCTCGTGCGCGCAGCGGAGACGCTTCCCGATGGCCTGGTGCTGCTGGTGTGGGATGGCTGGCGGAGCATCGAGACGCAGGCGGCGCTCTTCGAGGCCTACGTGGATGACCTCTCGCTGCAGTACCCCGACCTGGGCCGGGCGGAGCTCGAGCAGGTGGCACGCCCGTACGTGACCCCACCTGACCCCGGCCACCATGCGCCACCACCGCACCTCACCGGCGGCGCGGTGGACCTCACGCTGGCCACGGCCGACGGTGACGAGCTCGACCTCGGCACGGGGTTCGACGCCTTCGTGCCCGAGGCCGGGGCCGCGGCCCTCGAGGACATCGACATGCCCGCCCGCGGGAACCGGCGGCTGCTGTTCCACGCGCTCACCGCACAGGGCCTGTCCGCGTATGTGGAGGAGTGGTGGCACTTCGACTTCGGCAACCAGTTCTGGGGTGCCGTGACCGGGGGTACGCCCCGATACGCACCTGCCGAACCGCCGTCCGCGGCCTAGCATCGATGCCGTGAGCAGCAACCCGCCCGCGGCGCGCCCGGCTTCGGGGCTCGCCCTCGTGCCCGCCCTCCTGGGGATGGTGCGGTTCCAGCACACCGTCTTCGCGCTGCCGTTCGCGTTCGCCGGCGCCCTCATGGCCACCAATGCCATGCCTCCGTGGGCGACCCTGGGGTGGATCCTGCTGGCGATGGTGGGCGCCCGCTCGCTGGCCATGGCGCTCAACCGCCTCATCGACCGACGCCTCGACGCCGCCAACCCGCGCACCGCGGCGCGCCACCTCCCGAGCGGGCGCCTCACCACCGGTCAGGTGTGGGCGTTTGCGGCGGTCAGCCTGGTGGCCATGCTCGTGGCCGTGAGCCAGCTGCCCGAGCTCACGTGGTGGCTCTGGCCCATTCCCGTGGCGCTGTTCGTGATCTACCCGTACACCAAGCGGGTCACATGGGCGTGCCACCTGGTGCTTGGGCTCTCCATCGGCATCGCGCCGATCGGGGGATGGATCGCCGTCACCGGCGAGTTCGCGGTTGCACCGGTGCTGCTGTGGCTGGCCGTGGCCGCGTGGATCGCCGGGTTCGACGTGATCTACGCCCTGCTCGACGTCGATCACGATCGCCAGGCGGGCATCCACTCGATTCCCGCGCGCTTCGGCGAGGGCGGTGCCCTGCGCATCGCCGCGCTGCTCCACCTGCTCGCGGTGGTCCTGCTCGTGCTGGCAGGGGTAGGCGCCTCGGTCACGTGGCCGTACTACGTGGGCGTTGGCCTGTGCGCCGCCGTGCTGGTGTGGGAGCACGCAACCGTGCGCCCGGGCGATGACGCCCGCATCCAGGCCGCATTCGGCACCGCCAACGGCATCATCTCGCTGGTGTTCCTCGCCGGCGTCATCGCCGAGGTGGCCGTCGCCTGAGGCCATCATCAGCGCGCGCGGCCTGGTGCACGCGTACGGGGAGCGGCGTGCCGTGGATGGCGTCGACCTGCACCTCGCCCCCGGCGAGCGCGTGGCGCTGGCCGGGGCCAACGGCGCGGGCAAGAGCACCCTGCTGCGCATGCTGGCCACGCTCATCCGTCCGGCGTCGGGCGACCTCGAGGTGCTGGGGCAGGAGGTGCCGGGCAATGCGGGCGCGGCACGCCGGGGCATCGGGTATCTGGCGCATGACCCGCTGCTGTACCTCGACCTCACGGCCCGCCAGAACCTCGAGCTCTACGGCGACCTCTACGGCGTGCAGCACCGCGACGAGCGCATCCTCGACCTGCTCGACCACGTCGGCCTGCTCGGCCGTGCCGAGGACACCGTGCGCACGTTCAGCCGCGGCATGACGCAGCGCCTGGCGCTTGCGCGCATGCTCATGCACCGCCCGCGCCTTCTGCTGCTCGACGAGCCGCACGCCAGCCTCGACGCCCGGGGCGGAGAGCTCCTCGACCGCGAGCTCGACTCCGCGCGCGACGACGGCCGGGCCGCCGTCATCGTCACCCATGAGGTGGAGCGGGTGGCGCGGGTATCCGACCGGCTGGTGGTGCTGCGCGCCGGGCGCGTGGTGCTCGACGAGCCCACCATGGGGCTCGAGCCGATGGCCGTGCGGCGCATGTACGAGCAGGTGCTCGCATGAGGCGCCGACAGCTGATGGCGCTCGTGCGCAAGGACCTCCGACTCGAGTTGCGCACGCGCGAGACCATCGTGGCCATGGTGCTGTTCGCCATCGTGATGATGGTGATCCTGCAGTTCGGGTTCGGCACGCGCGACGACGACCTCACAAGGTTCGTGGGCGGCCTCATGTGGGTGACCCTGGCCTTCACCGCGGTGCTCGGCGTGGGCCGTTCGTACGTGGCTGAACGCGAGCAGAGGGTGCTCGACGGCCTGCTGGTGTCCCCGGTGCCGCGCGTGGTGCTGCTGGGCGCCAAGGCGATCGCCATCTTCCTCTACATGGTGGCGGTGGAGATCATCGTCATCCCGCTGGTGGGCGTGTTCTTCGTGCAGGGTCCGTACTGGGATTCCATCGGCTGGATCGCCATCGCGGCACTGCTGGCCAACGCATGCATCGCGCTCTCGGGCACGCTCTTCGCGGGTCTCGCGCTCTTCACGCGCGCGAGGGACCTCATCCTCCCGGTGCTGTTCCTGCCCGCCCTCGTGCCCGTGGTGGTGGCGGGCGCCGGGGCCACCCATGCCGTGGCGGGAGGGGCACATGACATGAGTGAGTGGCGTGGGTACTGCCTGTTCCTCGCCGCATACGCGATACTTTTCGCCCTTGTCTCGATCGCGACCTATGACGCCGTCTTCGACGACTGACCGCCCATCGCGTATTCCCGGTGAGCGTGCGGCGCTGATCTGGGGCGTGCTCGCCACCGTGCTGGTGGTGGTGGCCACCATCGGGGTGTTCCTCGTGGCGCCCGAAGACGCCGACCAGGGCGTGATCCAGCGCATCTTCTACTTCCACGTGGCCATCGCCCTGGTCTCGCTGGTGGCGTTCGCCGTGTCGTGCGTGGCGGGCATCCTGTTCCTGCGCACCCGTAACGAGCGCTGGGATGACGTGGGCGAGGCCAGCATCCGCCTGGGCCTGCTGTTCTCGGTTCTGGTGGTGATCACCGGGTCGATCTGGGCCAAGGCGTCATGGGGCACGTGGTGGGTGTGGAGCGACCCGCGCCTTGTCACCTACCTCATCGTGGTGCTGATCTACGCCGCGTACTTCGTGCTGCGCTCGTCGGCCGAGGACGATCGCCGCATGCGGTACTCGGCCGTCTACGCCATCGCGGGCTTCGCGTCGGTGCCGCTCTCGTTCTACTCGGTGCGCGTTGCGGAGTCGTTCGTGCACCCCGTGGTGTTCACCACCAGCGGCGCCAACATGCCCGACTCGATGCTGCTGTGGTTCGTGGTGTCCACCGCCGCGATGATGGCCCTTTTCATCGCCCTTCTCGAAGTGGACCTCGTGGGCCGCCGCTCCGAGCGCGCGCTTCGCCGACTGGCCCTGCGACTGGAGACCGTGTGAGCGGAGGAGCCCAATACGTGGTGGCCGCGTACGCGGTGATCTGGTTCCTGATCCTCGCGTACATCGTGGTGCTGGGTGCCAGGTCGGCGCGCATCGGGCGCCAGGTCGAGGCCATCAGCCGCATGCTCGACCGCCGGCAGGGTGCTGATGAGTCGCAGTCCGATTCGTCCGGGGATCGCCCCTGATGGCACGTGAACTCTTCCCGGTGTTCCTCGACCTGCACGGCCGCGATGTGGCCGTGGTGGGTGGGGGAGCCGTGGCAACCGAGCGCGCCGCCAAGCTGGCCGCCCACGGCGCCCGGGTGCGCTTGGTGAGCCCCGACGCCTCGCCGGCATTGGCGGCGATGGTGGCGGACGGCCGCGTGGCCGAGCACCGCGCGCGCCGGTACGAGCAGGGTGACCTCGATGGCGCGGTGCTCGTGGTGGCGGCCACCGACGACGCCCAGGTGAACCAGCGCGTGCGCGACGATGCCCGTGCGCTCGGGGCCATGGCGAACGTGGCCGACGACCCCGAGGGGTCGAGCGCGGTCATCCCCGCGCTCATGCGCAGCGGTGACCTGGCGATCGCCATCACCACCGGCGGCGCGAGCCCCGTGGTGTCGCGCCGTATCCGGGAGGACCTCCAGGAGCGCTTCGGCCCCGGTTGGGCGGGCGTGATCGCCCTGCTCGCCATCACCCGTGACGAGCTCATCGCCGCCCACCCCGACATCGCCTCGCGCCGCGCCGCGGTGGAGGCCCTGCTCGACTCCGGGCTGGTCGATCGCATCGCGGTCGAGGGCCCCGACGCCTGCCGCGCCGAGGCCCGCCGCATCCTGGGCCTCGATCCCGTCGCCGCCGAGGCCGCGTGATGCCCCACATCGTCGCCGTCGGCATCAGCCACAAGACCGCCCCGGTGGAGCAGCGCGAGAAGGTGTCGCTCACCGACAATGCGGCCCGCACGCTGGCGCGTGAACTGGTGCGCCACCCCGACATCGCCGAGGCCGTGGTGCTGTCCACGTGCAATCGCACCGAGGTGTACGTGCACGCCCTCGACTCCGGCGGGGCCGAGGACGCCATCTGCGAGGGGCTCATCGAGCGCAGCACGGGCATGACCCGCAGCGAGTTCGACTGCGTGCGCTACGCGCACCTCGACGACCGCGCCGTTGCCCACCTGTTCCGCGTGACATCCAGCCTCGACTCGATGGTGGTGGGCGAGAGCGAGATCCAGGGCCAGGTGCGCCACGCCTGGGAGCGCTGCGCCGAGGAGGAGTCCACGGGCGTGCTGAGCGACCGGCTGTTCCGCCAGGCGCTCGAGGCCGGCAAGCGCGTGCGCACGGAGACCCGCGTGGCCGTGCGCCCGGTGTCGGTGTCGACGGTGGCGGCCGACCTCGCGCGCGAGGCCATTCCCGACCTGGGCGGCAGGCGCGGGCTGGTGATCGGCGGCGGCCGCATGGCCGAGGCCACGGCGCGGGCCCTGATGGAGCGTGGGCTCGGCGAGCTGGTGGTCATCAACCGCACGGTCGGCACGGCCCGCGAGATCGCCGAGCGCCTCGGCGGCATGGGCCTTGGCTTCGACTGCATGGCGGCCGAGCTGGCCAAGGCCGACGTGGTGGTGTGCTCCACCGACGCCCCTCACCCGGTCATCTCGGGTGATCAGGTGTCGGCGGCGCTCGAGGCTCGGCCCACCCGCCCGATGGTGCTCATCGACATCGCCGTGCCGCGCGACGTGGAGCCCGAGGCCTCCGCAGTGCACGGCGCGGTGCTGTTCGACATCGACGACCTCGAGCGCGTGGTGGCCCAGCACCGCGACGAGCGCGAGGAGCACGCCCGCCTTGCGGAGGTGATCGTGGGCGAGGAGGTCGAGCGCTACGCCGCCTGGCGCTCCGGCCTCGCCGTGACCCCCGTCATCACGTCGCTGCGCGAGATGGCCGAGGCGATCCGCCAGGGCGAGATCGCGCGCATCACCGCCGGTGGCGGCGAGATCACCGACGACGAACTCGAG
>JBIIJJ010000009.1:0-20639 GCA_044233875.1 Miltoncostaeaceae bacterium
CCCGTCTCGATGTCGGTGGCGAATGCCGCCCCCGCCGATGTGCCCCCGATCAGCACGCCCTGCACGATCGCCCCGCACACGGCGAAGTCGAGGAACCCGCGCACGGGGGGGAAGCCGGGAACGGCGCCGGGCGCCCCGCCGAACGAGGCCGTGAAGATCGCCATCAGCACCAGCGGGAAGAACAGCGCCGGGAACCACGCCTGGGGCAGGCGCATCGTGGTGATGATCGAGCGCCATGCGAGCGCTGCGGTCTGGCGCGCTGCGGGTGCGGCGGCGGTCACGCGGGGGAGGGTGCCTCGGCGCCCTCGAGGTGACGACCCGTGCACTTCAGGAACACGTCATCGAGCGATGGCTCGGCCAGGTCGATTGCCTGGAAGCGCACCCCGGCGTCATCCAGCGCCCGCACGGCATCGGCCATGGCCGATGAGCCACCGGGAAGCCGCACGCCGGCTCCGTTCGCCGCCGATCCGGGCACGATCGGCCCGAACCGCGTGAGCACTTGCGCGATTGCGCCCGGGTCGGTGCCGTCGGCGGCCGTCACGGTGAGGAGCGGCTCCCCGATGTCGGCCTTGAGCGCCGCGGGTGACCCATCGGCCACGATTCGCCCGCCATCGATGATGGCCACGCGATCGGCCAGTTGATCGGCCTCCTCCAGGTACTGCGTGGTGAGGAAGATCGTGGTGCCGTGCTCGGCGTTGAGGCGCCGCACCTCCTCCCACAGCGTCACGCGCGATGTGGGGTCGAGCCCGGTGGTGGGCTCATCGAGGAACAGCACCACCGGCTCGTGCACCAGCGACAGGGCGAGGTCGAGGCGGCGGCGCATTCCCCCCGAGTAGGTGCCCACGCGCCGGTCGGCGGCGTCCTCCAGGCCCACCCTGCCCAGCAGGTCATCGGCGCGGGCGCGGCCCTCGGCCCGTGGCAGGCCGTGCAGCACGGCCTGCAGGCGCAGCAGCTCGCGCCCGGTCATGTAGGGATCGATGGCGGCGTCCTGCAGCGCCACGCCGATGCGGCGGCGCACGGCGTCGGGCTCGCTCATCACGTCGAAACCCGCCACCAGGGCGGTGCCCGCAGAGGGGCGGAGCAGCGTGGTGAGCATGCGCACGGTGGTGCTCTTGCCGGCGCCGTTGGGGCCCAGGAACCCGAAGATGCCGCCCGATTCCACCACCAGCGACACGCCGTCCACGGCGCGCACGCCGCCCTTGAATTCGCGCACGAGGTCGCGTGTCTCCACCGCAGGTCCGGTCATCCGACGCACCCTACAGCCCGTCACGCCACGCGGGTGACCCGGCCCCCGCGGCTAGGATCAGCGGCATGCCGAAGGGTGAGAATCAGGCGGAAAGGCTCGCGCGGCTCGCGCGTGAGGCACACGAGCGCGCGGCGGCCCACGACCTGGCTGCAGATGGCGGCGAGGCGAGCGACGCGCACCACCACCCGGCGGAGGCCGCCACCGATGCCGAGGCCCGCGAGCGCGAGCTGCGCGCGCACCTCAGGTCGCTGGAGGAGGAGGAGCGGCTGCTCAGGCTCGCCGAGGCGGCCGAGCGTGGCGAATACGGAATCTGCGTGGACTGCGGCGAGAAGATTCCCGAGGCGCGGCTCGAGATCGTGCCCGATGCCGAACGGTGCGTGGCGTGCCAGGAGGCCGCGTCCGGCGGCCGTCGGCGCTAGGTGGGGCTGGACCCCGCCCGTATCGGGCGTGCGAGGCGCCAGAGGGCGGCCACGCCGACCCCCCACACCAGGCCGGCCACGCCCACGTGGAACACCACCACCTCCCAGGGCAGCTGCGTCCTCCACTGCACCTCGCCGATGATCACCTGGGCCACGAACAGGGGCACGAAGCAGAGCGCGGGTACGAGGAACCCACGATCCGACCGACGGGTGCGCGCCACGATCGCGATGATGATGCCCACGATGCCCAGCACGATCACGATGCGCACGTGCCAGTACGCCGCGGTATCCAGCCGCCCGTACCGCTCGATCACCTCGGGGTCACCCGAGTGGGGGCCGGCGGAGGTCACGAGCACGCCGCTCACGAGCGTGGCGGCCAGCACCACGCCGCCCAGGCCCGCCAGCCAGGCGGACCCCGCGGACACCGCGCGTCGCACCCCGCGGGCCACGTCGTCGGCGCCCGTGAATGCGATCACGCCTGCGGCGAGCGCCACCAGCGACAGCACGAAGTGCGACGCCACCAGAAGCGGGTGCAGTTCGAACACGACCGTCACGGCACCGAGGGGGACCTGCCCCACCGTCGCCACGGCCGCGATGACGGCCGCGATGCGCGTGGCCACCGTGGTGGAGCGTGACGCCATCACGACGATGGCGGAGATCACCACGGCGAGCATCACCACGCCCGACAGCATGCGGTTCGTGTATTCGATCCAGGCGTTGGCGTCCATCGCGGGGATCACCGAGGTGTTCTCGCAGAGCGGCCAGTCGGTGCAGCCCAGGCCGGAGTCGGTGAGTCGCACGAAGCCGCCGCTCGGGATGATGATCCACAGCAGCGCCATGGCCACGCCGGTCAGCCACAGCACGCCCCGTGCGGAGGTGAGGGCGGCCCACGCCCGGCGGAACCGTCCGGGTGGCGGGTCGGTCTGCGAACCGGTGGTCACGTGCCGATCGTAGACCCGGCAATCCCCGCGGACACCGGGACGACCGTCCATTCCGCACCCGACGAGGCTCCCCCACGTGGGCTCGGCGTGGGGCTGGGAATTGCCGTGCTCGCCGTCGGCCTCGCGGTGTCATTCGGCGTGGGCCGGGAGTCGGCCGTGGAGACCGCCGTGCATGTGGTGGCCGCCCAGGCGCAGCCCGCGCAGCAGGGCGCACCGCCCACCACGCCCGCGGGCCGGCCGGTGGCGCAGGCCTTCGGCGTTCCGTTCCCCAACCTGCGGCCCCGCCTCGGCTGGCTGCCGGTGGGCCGGCGCACCGATGCCGTGGATGGCCGAGAGGTGCGCACCCTGCAGTACGGGCGCGCGGGGCGCCGCATCGCCTATTCGGTCGTGTCCGGGGCACCCCTGGCCGCTCCCCCGGGGGCCGCGCGCGTGCCCGCGCTGGGGCCGGAGGTGGTGCAGTTCGACACCGCCGGCCGCGCGGCCGTAATGACATCCCGCGGGGGCCACTCGGTGCTGGTGTCAGCCGTCGGCGTGCCGACGGTCGCCCTGGTGAGGGCCGCGAGGACCCCGTGAGCACCCCGCCACGCAAGCGGCCCCGCCCCGCGCCGCCCGGCCCGGAGGAGGCCCTGCCGGGCGATGCCCTGGTGCTGAGGGCGGCGGAGGAGTCCCTGGCAGGGCGCCGCTCGGGCGTGCGCCGGTTCACCCCGTTCCTCGGGCCGGCGGTCATCGCGGCCGTGGCGTACATCGACCCGGGCAACTTCGCCACCAACATGGCGGCGGGGGCCGAGTTCGGGTTCCTGCTGGTGTGGGTGATCGTGGTGGCCGTGCTGATGTCGATGGTCATCCAGTCGCTCTCGGCCAAGCTGGGCATCGCCTCGGGGCTCAACCTCGCCGAGGCCTGCCGCGCGCGCTACCGGCGCCCGGTGGTGCTGGGGCTCTGGGGGCAGGCCGAGCTGGTGGCCATGGCCACCGACGTGGCGGAGTTCGTGGGCGCCGCGCTGGGCCTCTACCTGCTCTTCGGTATCCCGCTGCTGCCCGCCGCGATCATCACCGGAGTGGCGTCGTACGGCATCCTCGCCCTGCAGGCGCTGGGATTCCGCAAGCTCGAGGCCATCATCGCCGGCTTCGTGGGCGTGATCGTGGTGGCGTTCGCCGTTCAGGTGTTCATGGCCAGGCCGTCCGGGGGCTCAGTGGCATCGGGCCTCGTGCCGGGCTTCGACGGCGCCGGCAGCGTGCTGCTGGCCGTGGGCATCCTCGGCGCGACCGTCATGCCCCACGTCATCTACCTGCACTCCGCCCTGACGCAGCGGCGCATCCCCGCGGCCGACGACAACGCCAAGCGCCGCCTCTTCCGCTTCGAGATGGTTGACGTGGTGATCGCCATGACCATCGCGGGGCTCGTGAACCTCTCGATGCTGGTGATCGCCGCCACGGTCTTCTACGAGAACGGCCTCACGGGCGTGGGGGAGGACCTGGGCACGGTGTACGACACGCTCGGCAGCGTGCTCGGTGGCAACGCCGATGTGCTGTTCGGGGTGGCCCTGCTGGCGTCGGGGCTGTCGTCGTCGAGCATCGGGACGCTGGCCGGTCAGGTGGTGATGGAGGGGTTCCTCCGCCGGCGCATACCGGTGTGGCTGCGGCGGGCCATCACCATGGCGCCGGCGTTCGTCATCATCGCCCTGGGGGTCGACCCGGTCATGGCGCTGGTCATCTCGCAGGTCATCCTGTCGTTCGGCATCCCGTTCGCCCTCATCCCGCTGCTGCATGCCACTGCCGACCGGGGGCTGATGGGCTCCCTGGTGAACCGGCGCTCCACCACGGCCATCGGCATCGCCATCGCGGTGGTGGTGATCGCGCTGAACGTGGTGCTCCTCGCCCTCACGTTCGGGGTCGTGTGATGCGGCGGCTCGCCCGGTGGCTTGTGCTGATCGCACTGGTGCTGGTGCCGGCTGCGGCATGCACCGGTGCCATGCGCGTGGAACCGCCGACCGGCGCCAGCCTCGACGCGCCGCCCACCTCCGTGCGGGTGGTGCAGGCCGCCCCGGTGGAGCCCGGGCTGGCGCGCGGTCGCGTGGAGGGCCCCGGTGGCTCATCCGCGAACTCGGCCACCGTCCCGGAGAGCGACCCGCAGGCCGTCGTCGTGCGGGTGCCGCGGGACGGTGCGGGTCGATACGAGGTGGCATGGTCGGGCATGACCACCGACGGGCATCCGTTTGCCGGCACCACGTGGTTCACGGTGCGGCAGGACGAACCATCCGCGCCCGCGGTCGCACCGCTGGGCAGCGATGGAGCCGGCCCGATGGCGATCATCGCCCGGTTCCTGGTGCTCGTGGGGGTCCTGGGTACCGCCGGCATGGCCCTGGTGCGCGAATGGGTGATGGGCGGGGCGTGGCGTTCGGGCGGCATTGCGCCGCCGGGCGAGGACGTGGCGGACAGCGTGCGGGGTTCGGCGCTCGCCGCCGCACCGGGGCCGGTGAGCGCCTGGTGGATCACCTGGTGGGGCCTGCTCGGCGCATGGGTACTCGGCCTGGTCATCGCCCTGCCGGTTCAGGCGATGGCGGTGGGGGGTGAGTGGAGGGCCCTGCTCGGCGATTCGCGATGGGGTACCGCGTGGGTCGGGCTGGCGGTGCTCGCCGTGGTCGGCGGGCTGGCATCTGCCGCTGCCCGCCGTGCCGACGAGCCGCTGGCGCCGTCGGGAACGCGCATGTACGCGCTGGCGATACCGGGGGTGATCGGCGCCATGCTGCTCTCATGGTCCGGGCATGCCGCCAGCGGCACCGATGCCACCCTCGGCGTGGCATTCGACATCCTCCATGGATGGGCCACGGCGGCATGGCTGGGGGGCCTCGTGATGCTGATGGTGCTTGCCATGCCGCTGCTGCGCGCCATGCCCGACCCTGCGCGCGTCAGCTTCGGCGCCGCCGCCGTGGTGCGCTTCTCCACCGTGGCCGTGGTGGCCGTGGTGGTGCTGGTGGTCACCGGCATCTACCGCGCGCTCGCGGAACTGCCGTCGCTCGAGTCGCTGTGGTCCACCGACTACGGGCTGGCACTGCTCGCCAAGCTCATCGTGTTCGCGGTGATGCTGGTGCTCGCGGCCTGGAACCGCCTCGTGCTGCACCCCCGCCTCGAGCGTGTGGCGCTTGGCCTTGGCGATCCGGGTAATGGGGACGGCATCGCGGCCCTGCGGGCCAGCGTGAAGGCCGAGGTGGCACTGGGCGCCGCGGTCATGCTGGCGGTTGCCGTGCTCGTGGTCATCATGCCCCCGGCGTGAGGGGCATGATCCCGGCATGACGGGCAGCGGGCAGCCGGGGCGGGTCTTCGAGGTCGATGACGTCGTCACCGCCCTCGAGCGGGTGATCGCCACTCACACCCGAGCCGTGCGGCTGCGCGGGGAGGTGGTGAACCTGAGGAGCGGCCGTGATGGCCGCATGCTCTGGTTCCGCCTGGAGGACCCCCGCGAGGGTCACGACGCGCGGGTCGATTGCTTTGCCTTCGCCACGGATGTGGTGGACGGCCACGTGCTCGCCGATGGATCGGTGGTGGAGGCCATGGCGTGGCCCGAGTTCTCACGCCGGGACGGCCGCCTCATCATCCGCCTCCGTCGCATCGAGCCGGCTGGCGAGGGCGAGATCCTGAGGATGATCGAGGAGCGCCGCCGCCGCCTGGCCGCCGAGGGGCTGTTCGATGCCTCGCTCAAGCGGCCGTTGCCGTTCGTGCCACGGGCAGTGGGCCTGGTGACGGCTGCCGGCAGCGCCGCACGGGCCGACGTTCTGCGCCGCATCGAGGAGCGCTTCCCCGTGCCGGTCGTGGTGGCGCACGCGGCCATGCAGGGGCCCGCCTGCGCGCGCGAGGTCAGCGACGCCATCGCGACGCTCGACGCCCACGACCGCGTGGATGTGATCCTGGTGGCGCGTGGCGGCGGCTCGCTTCAGGACCTCCTGCCATTCAGCGACGAGCAGGTGGTGCGTGCCATCCGGCAGTCCGGAACCCCCGTGGTCGCGGGCATCGGTCACCAGCCGGACATCACCCTGGCGTGCCTGGCCGCCGATGCCACCGCCGCCACGCCCACGGCTGCCGCCGACCTTCTGGTGCCCGAGCGCCAGGTGCTCGCAGAGGACATCCGCGCGCTCGGCCGGCGGCTGGGGCTCGGCGCGCTGCGCATGGCGCACCGGGCGGAGCGCGAGCTGTCGTTGATCGCCGCGCGGCCCGGCCTGGTGCGCCCCCATGAGGCCATGGTGCGCCGCCGGGCCGACGCCCTCGCGGGGTTCGCCGACCGCCTCTCCCGGGAGATGGATGGCCTGGTCGAGCAGTCCACCTCCGCGCTCGCGGCACTCGATGCCCGGCAGGGGCGTGCCGTGGGCACGTGCACCGCGGGGGCCGCCGCGCGGCTTGCCGTGCTCACCGCGCGGCTGGGAGCGGGCGATCCCAGCCGGCCCCTCGCCGAGGGCTACGCCCTCGTGCGCGGCCCCGGTGGCCGGGCGGTCACCAGCGCGGCTGCTGCTGCGGCCTGCGCGTCGCTGGAGCTGGAGTTCTCCGACGGTACGATCACCGCACGGCCGGTGGAAGGAGGGGGTGCATGAGCGCGCAGTCGATCGATCTCGCCACGCTGGAGATCCGCACGGCCGACGACGTGCCCGAGGGCACGCGCTTCGAGGACGCCATCACGGCTCTTGAGGATTGCGTCGACCAGATGGAGAGCGGCGACGCCGGCCTCGACGAGGCACTCGTGCTCTTCCGTCGGGGCGCTGCGCTGCAGGCGTGGTGCGAGGCCCGGCTCGCGGAGATCCGCGCGCAGGTGGAGGAGCTCACGGCCGGCCCCGGGGCGGCCGATTCGGAGGCCGGGGGCTCCTAGGCCGGGTCGCGCGGCTGGGCCCACAGGGCCTTGCGCGATGTGGCGAACGGCAGCCACGTGACCTCGCGCAGGATCACCACGCCGCGCTCGCGCTCGACGCCTGAGATCCAGCCGCGCGAGCGCAGGTCCATGAGGCCGGCGGCGAAGGCGAGGCCGGCGAAGAGCGCCGCGAACTGAACCCACACGAAGAGTGCGATCACCACGATGACGAGCGCGACGAGCGCCGGCAGGCCGGCCCGGCGCACGGTGGCCGACTCCGGTTCCGGGGTCAGGCCGGGGGGCGGAGGTCCGGCCGCGGCGACCGCCGTGCGCAGCCATCCGCCGCTCACCACCACCTGGGCGAGCCCGAATACCAGGGCCACGATGACGAACGGGATGATCGCCAGGCCGGGGCCGCCATTCACCAGCGCTGCGGCGGCCACGACACCGCCGACCCCGACGGCGGTGAGCCCCCCGCCGTCGATGGCGAGGTCGCGGGTGATTGGCGACACGATGCTCACGGCGGGGGACTAAACCACAACGAGGGCCAGCGAGCGCGGCGTGCCATTGGCGGGCGTGGCCGTGATCACCCATCGCCCCGGGCCGAGAGACGCCCCGCCGAGTCGTCCGGAGAGCACCACCACGTTCGCCCCGTCGGCCCCCGTGAGGGAGAGCGAACCCGCCACCCGGGTGCTGCCGGCCGGCCGGGCCGTGATGCGCACCCTCGACGTGGCGGAGAGGCCGAAGGTGATGCGGATGGCCTGTCCCGGACGAACCCGGGATGGCCGGGCGAGCAGGTCGACCACGCGGGCCGGCCCGGCCTCCGGGGATCCCGCCAGGCCCGTGGCCGCCATCACCCCGGATGGGGCGAACAGCGGATCGGCTGCGGGGTTCGTCCACTGCCAGGCCACGGGCGCGATGCCGTCGTCGGCCACCGCGGCCTGCGGGGCGATCGCCGGGCGGCCGGGATCGGAGATGGTCGCCGCGGTGGTGAACTCACCGCCGGCGGTGCGCAGCGAGCCCTGCACCACCGACGCGCCATTCGCCGCCGCGGGCCATGTGAGCACCGCCGCTCCGCTGCGACTCATGGCGATTTCGGGCGCCCCGGCCGTGAGGGAGGGATCGGACATGTCGCGGGGAGAGGCCCACGGCTCGCCGGCGCGCCGCGCGGCAACCTGGACCACCCCCGATCGACTCCAGGCGGCAACGGCATTGCCACCGGCGTCCATGGCGATGCGGGTGCCCCTCAGGCGGTCGGCGGGCCGCGATATGTCGTCGGGCCTGGTCCATCCACCGGTCACGGGCCGGGTGGCCGCCTGTGCCACCGCGGTGCCCCCGCGCGTGAGGGCCCAGCCGGCGACGGCGGTGCCATCCGCCGCCAGCGCGACGGAGGGGTCCTCGATCACGGCGGTGCCGGTGGGGGACACCGTGTCGGCGGGCGAGAAGCCGCCCGTCAGCCCGCGGGTGGCCGACCGAACCCGGTAGCTGCCACCACCATCCTGCCGCCACAGCACGATCACCCCGGTGCGGCCACCGGCAACCGCAGGGGCGGACGCCTGCTCGCCCTGCGGCGACACCGTGGCAAGGCCGCCGAACCCGCCGTCGCCCCTGCCGCACGCCGCCCGGATCACCGATGCGCCGCGACGGTCGTCCGACGCCCAGGCGAGAAGCGGTTGGCATCCCCGGCCGAATGCCAGGCGGGGAGTGGTGGCCACCGCGCCCCGCGTGGACACGCGCACGGCGGGGAGGAACCTGCGGCCGGCGGGGCGGATGCTCGCCCACGTGCGCCCGCCCTGCACCCAGGCAACGGCGGCGACCCCGTCGGGGCTCATGGCGGCAACCACATCGGCGGCGCCGCGTGCGCTTCCCGGAACCCTCACCGGCGAGTACCACGGCCCGCCCGGCGTGCGCAGGGCCGCCATCACGCCGTCGCGAGTGGACCAGGCCATCACCGCACGACCCCCGTCGTCTCCCGCCACCGCCGGGGGCCCGGCTCCGCGCGTTGGCGGTGCCACGGCCGCCGGCGGCAACCACTCGGTGGCACCGAGCGCGGAGCCCGGCACCACCAGCACCGCGGCCATGGCGAGGCGGACGATCATGAAGCCAATCGTAGGGAGGGGGAAGGGGCGTGCGCGCATTCGTCGAAACAATGGGCCGTGCCACCTGACGCAACTGAACTCGCCGAGGTCCTCCGCCGTGATTACGAGCGGTTCAGCCCGGCCCAGCAGGCGCTCGCGCGCTACCTGGTGGATCACCTCGCGGAGCTCCCGCTGGTGTCCGCACATGAGGTGGCACAGGCGGCGCACTGCAGCCCGGCCACCGTCGTGCGGTTCGCCCAGGCCCTCGGGTACGCCGGTTATCCCGAACTGCAGCGCACGGTGCGCCATGCCCACCGTCCCGGCCTCGGCGTGCGTGCCGTGGGCGGGCCCGGCGCGGGCCGCGTGCAGGTGCTCGACTCCGATCGCATCGCCCTCGAGGACGTTGCCGCCCGCCTCGGGGCGGACGGCGTGCAGCCCCTCGTGGCGCCCCTCGCGGGCGTGGCGCCCATCGTGGTCGCCGGCGACGCCGCCGCCCGTCCGATACTCGCCCTGCTCGAGGACCGCCTCGCGCGCGGCGGCCGTGAGGTCCTGCTGGTCGATTCCGGCGAGCCCCGCATCCGCATGCGGCTCGGTGCCCTGGCCCGCGGCGGCGGCCTGATCGCCGTGTCGATCGGCAAGGAGACCCGCGTGGCCGAGTACGCCGTGGCCGCAGCCCGCTCGTCGGGCGCTCCCGCAGTGGCACTCGTGGATTCCAGCCTCTCGGCAGCTGCCCGTGCACCCGTTGTGCGCGTGGTCCCGGCGGAGGAGCGCGGCGGCGAGCCCAGCCTCACCGCCTTCGTGGCCGTCGCCCAGGCCCTTGCGCACGGCATCGCCGCGCACCAGGTTCAGCGCCGGGCACTGACAGCCATACCGGCCTGACCCAATGCGCCCGTAAGGGTGCCCCTGTCGGCCCCGGGCCGTTCTACACTCCCGGCGGATCCCGATCAGGAGTGGGTTGAGTGAGCGACGACGTCGCAGGCAACGGCGCCCAGGGCGCAACCGGTACCGATGCCGTGAAGGCGGGCCTTGCCCGCATGCTCAAGGGCGGCGTCATCATGGACGTCGTCGACGCCGAGCAGGCAAAGATCGCCGAGGACGCCGGCGCCTGTGCCGTGATGGCGCTCGAGCGCATCCCCGCCGAGATCCGCAAGGCCGGCGGCGTGGCGCGCATGAGCGACCCCGAGATGATCATGGGCATCCAGGAGACCGTCACCATCCCGGTCATGGCCAAGTGCCGCATCGGTCACCACGTCGAGGCCCAGGTGCTGCAGGCGCTCGAGATCGACTACATCGACGAGTCCGAGGTACTCACGCCCGCCGACGAGGCGAGCCACGTGGACAAGCGGGCGTTCACCGCCCCGTTCGTGTGCGGCGCCACCAACCTGGGGGAGGCGCTCCGGCGCATCGCGGAGGGTGCCGCGATGATCCGCACCAAGGGCGAGGCCGGCACGGGCAATGTGGTCGAGGCCGTGCGCCACATGAAGACCATCACGCAGGACATCCGTCGCGTGGTCACCGCCACCACCGAGGAGCGCTTCGCGATCGCCAAGGAGATGGCCGCGCCGCTCGAGCTCATCGAGTGGGTCGGCGATCACGGCCGCCTGCCGGTGGTGAACTTCTCGGCCGGTGGCATCGCCACCCCGGCGGATGCCGCGCTGATGATGTACCTCGGCGCCGAGGGCGTGTTCGTGGGCAGCGGCATCTTCCTCAGCGAGGACCCCCCGGCCCGCGCCCGGGCGATCGTCGAGGCCACCACCCACTGGGATGACCCCGCCGTGGTTGCGCGCGTGTCGCGTGGCCTGCGCGAGGCCATGCCGGGCATCGAGATCGCAGAGCTGGGCGAGGCCGGCCTGCTGCAGACCCGGGGCTGGTGACGGGAAAGGCCGCATCGCGCCCCCGCATCGGCGTGCTCGCCGTGCAGGGCGCCGTGGCCGAGCACGAGGCCGCCCTCGCCGACGTGGGGGCGCGTTCGTGCCGGGTTCGATCAGTGGCTGACCTCGCCGGCGTCGAT
This sequence comes from Miltoncostaeaceae bacterium, assembly GCA_044233875.1. Lineage (GTDB taxonomy): Bacteria > Actinomycetota > Thermoleophilia > Miltoncostaeales > Miltoncostaeaceae > SYFI01. The sequence goes on from JBIIJJ010000009.1 coordinate 11,527, forward strand.
GGCCTGGTGATACCGGGCGGGGAGAGCACCACCTTCGGTCTCGTGGCAGGGGAGTCCGGCCTGCTCGACGCCGTGCGGCAGCGCGTGGACGACGGCCTGCCCGTATTCGGCACCTGTGCGGGCATGATCATGCTCGCCCGGGGCATCGCGGGCGGCGGTGCGCAGCCCCTGATCGGCGGCATGGACATCGTGGTGAGGCGGAACGCCTTCGGCCGTCAGGTCAACTCGTTCGAGGCCGATGTCGCCGTTTCCGCCGTGGGTGATCCGCCCATGCGGGGTATCTTCATCAGGGCTCCCTGGATCGAACAGGCGGGTTCGTCGGTGGAGGTGCTCGCAGAGCATGCGGGGCATCCGGTCGCCGCGCGTGATGCCACACGCATCGTCGCGGCATTTCATCCGGAACTCACCGATGACCGCCGCCTGCACCGGCTGTTCGTGGACGGCATCCGGGGAGCGGTTACCGAGCAGGAGGAGGACACCGTTGTCGGGGCACAGTAAGTGGGCCACCATCAAGCGCAAGAAGGGCGCAGCCGACGCCAAGCGCGGCCAGCTCTTCTCCAAGCTCTCGCGGGCCATCACCGTGGCCGCGCGCGAGGGCGGGGGTGACCCCGTCAGCAACGCGGCGCTGGCCACCGCCATCGAGAAGGCGCGTGCCAACTCGATGCCCAAGGACAACATCGAGCGCGCTGTCCAGAAGGGCACCGGGGGTGGTGAGGGCGCGGTCGACTACGAGGCCGTCACCTACGAGGGCTACGGGCCCGGAGGCGTGGCCATCATCTGCGTGGCGCTCACCGACAACCGCAATCGCACCGCCAGCGACGTGCGGCACATCTTCACCAAGAACGGGTCCGAGCTGGGAACCCCGGGCAGCGTGGCGTGGCAGTTCGAGCGCAAGGGCATCATCCTCCTGGACGGCGAGGGCGTGGACGAGGAGGCCCTCATGGACGCCGCCCTCGAGGGGGGCGCGGAGGACATCAGCGAGGACGGCTCGCAGTGGCAGGTGGTCACCGATCCGGTCGACCTCAGCGCCGTGCGGTCGGTGCTCGAGGGCGCCGGGTTCGCGGCAGCGTCCGCGGACATCACCATGCTTCCCAAGACAACGGTGGAAGCGGGCGAGAAGGAGGCCCGCCAACTGCTCCGCCTCATCGACAGCCTCGAGGAGAATGACGACGTCCAGGACGTCTACGCCAACTTCGACATCTCCGAAGAGGTCATGGAGGCCGTCGCCGGCTAGGGGCGTGGCCACGTGATCGTCCTGGGGATCGACCCCGGGCTGGCCAATACGGGGTACGCCGTGGTGCGGCGCGCGGGCAGCCGCATGGACGTGATCGCTCACGGCACGTTCCGCACGGCCCCGTCCACCCCCACGGAGCAGCGCCTGCTGGCCCTCCACGACGGCCTGGTGCAGGTGGTGAGCGACCACGGGCCGGACGTGGCCTGCATCGAGGCGTTCTTCGTGCACCCGGTCAGCAAGGCCGCAATGGGAATGGCCGCGGCACGGGGAGCCCTGCTCGTGGCGTGCGCGCAGGCCGGCCTGTCGGTGGCCGAGTACACGCCCACCGCCATCAAGCAGTCCGTCACGGGCAATGGGCGCGCGGGCAAGGACCAGGTGCGCGCGATGGTGCTGCGCCTCACCGGGGTGGAGACCGGCACCGACCACGCCGCGGACGCCATCGCCGCGGCCATCTGCCACGCCTCGGCCGGGCCGCTGCAGGCGGCGATCGGCATCCGGGACCGCCGATAGCCTCCGCCGCATGATCCGCTTCGTACGGGGCCATCTCGCCGCCATCGATGCCGACGGCGTCGTGGTGGGCATCGGTGGCATGGGTGTGCACGTGCGGGTGTCCGACACCACGCGCGCCGAGTTGCCGGCGGTGGGCAGCGAGGTGATGCTGCAGACGCACCTCGTCGTTCGCGAGGACGCCCTCGACCTGTACGGGTTCGCCGGCGACCAGGAGCGGCTGCTCTTCGAGGCACTCCTCGGCGTGAATGGGGTGGGTCCCCGCATGGCCCTTGCCATCTGCGGCCTCGGCACGCCCGAGGCGCTCGCCATCGCCATCGGGGGTGGCGACGCCGCGTATGTGACCAAGGCGGCCGGCGTGGGCAAGAAGACCGCGGAGAGGGTGATCCTCGAACTCCGCGACAAGGTGGGCGTCGCGACGTCCGGCGGCAGCGCGCCGGCGCTGCCCGGCACGCCCAGGAGCGGTGCCCGCGAGGGCCTCGTGGCGCTGGGCTTTGCCCCCGACGCCGTGGACGCCGCGCTCGCCGGTGCCGATGGCGACATGGATGAAGAAGCCCTGGTGCGCCATGGCCTCGCGGTGCTGGGCCGCTGATGGACGACGAGCGCCTGGCGAACCCCGACGTGGCCCCCGAGGAGCAGGGCATCGACACCTCGCTGCGCCCCACGTCGCTCGACGCCTTCGTGGGCCAGGACTCCCTCCGCCAGCAGCTCGGCATATTCCTCGAGGCCGCCCGCCAGCGCCAGGAGGCGCTCGACCACGTGCTGCTGGCCGGGCCGCCCGGGCTCGGCAAGACCTCGCTGGCCATCATCCTCGCCTCGGAGATGGGCGTGGAGATCACCGTGACCAGCGGCCCTGTGCTCGAGCGCAAGGGCGACCTGGCGGCCATCCTCACCGCGCTCGCCCCCGGCGACGTGCTGTTCATCGACGAGATCCACCGTCTCAACCGCTCGGTGGAGGAAGTCCTGTACCCGGCGATGGAGGACTTCCAGCTCGACGTGGTGCTGGGGCAGGGCCCGCAGGCCCGCACGCTGCGCCTCGACCTGCCGCGCTTCACGCTGGTCGGGGCCACCACGCGATCGGGCCTGCTCACCACTCCGCTGCGCGACCGCTTCGGGGTGGTGCAGCGGCTCGACTACTACGGGCCCGACGATCTCGGCCGCATCATCCTCCGCTCGGCCGAGCTGCTCGACGTGGACGTGGCGCCCGAGGGCGCACGGGCCATCGCCATGCGCTCCCGTGGCACCCCGCGCATCGCCAACCGCCTGCTGCGCCGCGTGCGCGACGTGGCGCAGGTGAAGGCACTCGGCCGCGTGGACGACGCGGTCGCCGAGCAGGCGCTCGCCCTGCTCGAGGTGGACCAGGCGGGGCTCGACGACCTCGACCGCAAGATCCTCACGCACCTCGCCGTGACGTTCTCGGGGCGCCCGACCGGCCTCGGCACGCTCGCCGACGCCGTCGGCGAGAGCCCTGACACCATCGAGGATGTCTACGAGCCGTTCCTGCTGCAGCAGGGTCTGCTGGCCCGCACGCCTCGTGGTCGCATCGCCACACCGCGTGCCTACGCGCACCTGGGGCTCGAGGTGCCGAAGATGGCGGCCGCGCAGGACTCCCTGTTCGACGACGGGGAGCCCGGCGCGGCCTGGGGATCGGTGCCCTAGCGGGCACCCCCCCGCTACTGCTTCTGCGCGAAGGTGAGCTCCATCACGGTGCCCTCGGGGATCGACTCGACGGCGTTGAGCGTGAACTCGTACACCGAGCCGCCCGTGGTGAACGAGGGGTCGCCGATGCTGTAGGAGTCGGCGTACTCGGGGTCGATGTCCACGGTGGGCTCATCCATGTTCGTGCCGGTGAGCTCCACGGCGATGCGCTCGTTCGATGCCCCGCCGCCGATCGGCACCTTCACGGTGCAGGCCTCCTCGGCGCCGATGCACGTGAGGGTCTTCGCCGGCGCCGCGCCGGTGGCGGTGCCCGTGGTCGAGGTGGTGCCGGTTGATGTCGCCGCCGTGTCCGCAGCGGCAGTGGACGCGCTGTCGGAGCTTCCGCAGCCGACCACCAGGGTGATGCTGCCCGCGGCCATGCAGATGGCCAGTGCGGACGCGATGCGACGGGTGTTCACGGGTTACCTCCCGTTGGAGTGGGCCCCCGGTGCAACGGCGGCACGCGGGCGCTTGGAGTCGAGCACCTCGAGGTAGATCTGCTCGACGCGGTCGGTCACGCGGGGCCAGTCGAACTCGGCCCTCACGGCGTCGCGGCCCTGCTGGGACACCTGCGCGGCCCGGGCCGGGTCGTCGAGCACCTCGGCCAGGCCGCGCGCGAGTTCGGCCGGGTCATGCGGTGGCACGAAGCGCCCCGGAACGTCGCCGCGGATCACCTGGCGGAACCCCACATTGTCGGCGGCCACCACCGGGGTGCCCGAGGCCAGGGCCTCCAGCAGCACGACCCCGAACGAGGCCAGCACGCAGGGGGCGGCCATGACGTCGGCCTCGCGGTAGAAGCGGGGGCGCTCCTCGTTGAGCAGGCCCAGCCACTCCACGCGATCCCAGATGCCCAGTGACCTCGCCTTACGCTCGTACACGGGGCGTGCCGGGCCATCGCCGATCACCTGCACGGTGAACTCGCGCCCCTCGCCCTTGAGGATGGCCGCGGCCTCGAGCAGGTCGCCCAGGGCATTGCGTGGATCGAACCGGCCCACGAACAGGATGCGCGGCGGCCCCGGGGGCCGCTCCTCCCCCGGACCCAGGGGGCGGTAGAGCTGGCAGTCGATGCCGTTGGGCACGACGTCCCAGTCGCCGGGGAAGTACGGGGCGAGTGCGGTGATGCAGGCCTCGGAGACCGCGATGCGGCGGTCGAGCCGTGCGAGTGAGTTGCGCACGTACGGGCCGATGCGGTCGTAGAGCCAGTGACCCTCATCGAAGTACGTGTGGAAGGTGCCGACCGTGCACGGGGCCGTGGACACCCGCAGCACGCCCATGGGCAGGGTGGGGGAGGCGAGCCCCTGCGCATGCACCACATCCATGCCGCGGGTGGCGCCCGCGATCTGGTGCTTGATGCCGAGGCCCACGGTGAGCCGGGCGATCGACCCGTTGGCCACCACGGGCACCGACCTGCCGATGCGGGTGGTGCGGTACCCGTGAACGCGATGGGCCTCGCGGTCGAGTTCGGCCACCTCGGCGGCCTCGCCGATATTGCCGGTGACGATGGTGACGTCGTGCCCGCGCTGCGCGAGTTCGCGTGAAAGGAAGTGGACGTGCTCGCTCACGCCCCCCAGCACCGGGTAGGCGTACTCGGTCACCATCGCGATGGACAGGGGCCTCACGGGCGGCCACCGTACCACGGTGGCCGGGCGGCCCCGGACGGTCCCGTGCCGTCCCGGGCGCTGCTAGCCTCCCCGCGTCCCGAACCCCGTCTTGGAGGCCGAATCCCGCATGTCGTCGGCGGTCCTTCTGCCCATATACATCATCATCTTCGTTGCCCTGATCTACTTCGTGGGGATCAGGCCGCAACAGAAGCGCCGCCGTGAGGCCGAGGCCCTCGCCGCCGCCCTGAAGCCGGGGGATGAGGTGATCACCACCTCCGGTATCTACGGGATCCTCTCCGAGATGGAGGAGGGGGGCACCTGCATCCTCCAGGTGGCCGAGGACGTCGACATCCGGGTGGCGCAGGGCGCCATCGCCCGCCGCGCGGGCGTGGATGCCGACGCGGGCGTGGCCCAGCCGGCAGCCGAGTAGGCATCACCATCAGCTCCCGCGTCACCGGGCACCGCCTGTGAGCACCCGCCGCCGTTCGCTGCTCTTCCTGGTCGTGATCATCGGCCTGGTGTGCGCCTCGATCGTCGTGATCGCGGTCAAGCCCGTCGTGCTCGGGCTCGACCTGCAGGGCGGCGTCGAGGTGGTGCTCGAGGGCAAGCCCACCCGCGATTCGCAGGTGAACAAGGAAGCCATCGAGCGGTCGGTGGAGGTCATCCGCAACCGCGTGGACTCCTTCGGCGTGTCGGAGCCCGAGATCCAGACGCAGGGCGACGACCAGATCGTGGTGTCGCTGCCGGGGGCCAAGAACCCCGACAGCGTGGTGGAAGACCTCATCAAGCCCGCGCAGCTGGTGTTCACGGACTTCCAGGCCAACTTCGTGGCGCAGGACCCCAGCCTCTGGAAGATGACCCAGAAGGCGCAGCGCACCACCCCGCGGCCGCCCGTTGAGGGCCAGGCCACGTACTACCTGTTCAAGAAGAACGCCGCGCATTCGCTGGTGGCGGGGCCGGATTACGAGAAATCGAGCTTGCTCCAGGAGTTCGACGGGAAGGTCCCCGCCGGAATGGAGCTGGTGACCGTGCCCAAGGGCCTGGTCATCTACACCGACCAGCAGAGGCTTGACGAGTCCCGCGAGGACAGCCCCTCGCGCACCGTCTACGTGCTCATGCAGGACAAGCCGGCCCTGAGCGGCAAGGACATCACGTCCGCCGCCCAGAGCTTCGACTCGGGCTCCCAGGGGGGCAATCAGGAGCCCATCGTCACGATGCAGTTCACGGACCTGGGCTCCCAGGCATTCCAGGACGTCACGCGCGACCTGGCGCAGCGGGGTGCCCTGCGCCAGGAGCTGCAGAGCTTCGCCATCGTCCTCGACGGGCGCATCATCAGCAACCCCACCGTCGACTACCGCCAGTACCCCAACGGCATCAGCGGCAACAACGGCGCCCAGATCTCGGGCAACTTCACCACCGATACGGCGCGGACCCTGGCCGACCAGCTGAATTCGGGCGCCATCCCGATCCGCCTGGACGTCATCAGCCAGAAGCAGGTGTCGGCCACGCTCGGGGCCGAGTCGCTGCGCCAGGGCCTCATCGCGGCCCTCGCCGGCCTCGTGCTGGTCATCCTGTTCCTGATCCTCTACTACCGCTTGCTGGGCGTCATCGCCGCGGGTGCGCTGGTGATCTACGCCCTCTTCTACCTGGCGGTGGCGGAGCTGGTTCCGGTCACCCTCACGCTGCCCGGCATAGCGGGCGCCGTGCTCACCATCGGCGTCGCGGCCGACGCCAACGTGGTGATCTTCGAACGAATACGCGAAGAAGCCAGGGCCGGTCGCAACGCGAAGTCCGCGGTGCTCACCGGGTACTCGAAGGGCATCAGCGCAATCATCGACGCCAATGTCGTCACCTTCCTGACGGCGGCGATCCTGTTCCTGTTCAGCACCGCAGGCCCCAAGGGATTCGCGTTCACGCTGATGATCGGCGTGCTCATCTCCCTGTTCACGGCCGTGCTCGTGACCCGCGTGGTCATCGAGCTGATGGCGGGCACGAAGGTCTTCCAGAACGAAAAGGTGATGGGGCTCACCGCCCGCGAGCCGCGCTGGAAGTTCGACTTCGTCGGCAGTTGGCGCATGTGGCTTGCCCTCTCATTCGTGCCGCTCGCCATCGGCTCCGCCTTCATCGGCATCAAGGGCCTCAACCTCGGGCTCGACTTCAACAGCGGCACCCGGGTGGCCGTGGTGTTCACGTCGGGCAATGCCACCGAGGGCAGCATCCGTGACGTGCTCACGGCCGAGGGCTTCCCGAACGCCAAGATCCAGGCCACGACCGACTCCGCCACGGGGCAGGCCGGCTTCCAGATCCAGACCGAAACCCTTCAGCCCGCCCAGCTGAACCAGCTCAAGCGTGACCTCAAGGCCCAGGTGGGCCAGATCGACGAGCGGGCGTACACGGTGGAGACCGTGGGCCCCACATTCGGCCGGCAGGTGGTGGAACGCGCCGGCTGGGCGATCCTGCTCTCGTTCGCGGTCATCATCGCGTACCTGACGATCCGCTTCGAGTACCGATTGGCGCTACCCGCGCTGCTATCGGTGATCCACGACACCTGGTTGGCCCTGTCCATCTACGCCATCGTGGGATTCGAGGTGACCAGCGCCACCGTGGCCGCGCTGCTCACCATCCTCGGATACTCGCTGTACGACGTGGTGGTGGTGTTCGACCGCATCCGCGAGAACGCACCGCTCATGCGAAATTCGCGGTACAAGGACGTCGTGAACCGTTCGGTTCACGAGACCCTCACCCGCTCGATCATCACCGGTATGACCGCCGTCTTCCCGGTTCTCATGTTGTTCCTGTTCGGCGGGGACACCCTGCGCGACTTCTCGTTCGCGCTGCTCATCGGCCTGCTCACCGGTGGCGTGTCGTCCATCCTGATCGCGGCACCCCTCGCCGCCCTGTGGAAGGAGCACCAGCCAGAGGGTCGCAAGCGGGCCAAGAAGGCCGGCAAGCGTGCTGCGCGCGAGAACGCCGCGCCGTATGACTCCGATGTGGCCGACATGGCCGTGCTGGCCCGTGCCGAGGCGGCTCTCGACAGCGATGCGGCTGTCCCCTCGCTCATGCAGGATGACGAGCCGGATGTCGAGGTCGAGGTGCCCGGCGCGCCCGCTGCTCCAGGCGATCAGGAGCCAGATGCCGAACCCGCCCCGGACTCCACACCTGAACCCGCACCCGAACCTGCACCCGAACCTGCACCCGAAGCGGAGGCGCCCTCGCCCCCGGCAGGCGATGATGTGCCCCAGGCATCCGGTCCGCCTGCGCCGCCGCCCAAGCGCGAGCGCCGGCACGGACAGGTGAAGAGGAGGAAGCGCTCATGATGAGCCCACGCGAGGCAGTTGAGCAGGCGATCTTCGTGGCGGTTGGCGCGGCGTCGCTCACGCGTGACCGGGCGCAGGCAATCGTCGACGACCTGGTGCGGCGCGGCCAGATGACCGACGAGGAGGGCCGCGTCACCGTCGAGAACCTGATGACGAAGGTCAAGGCCAGTGGTGAGGGCCAGGGCATCGTGGGGAAGATCGAGGGCGGCGTGCACGGCCTGCTGCGTGAGCTGGGCATTGCGCAGCGCGACGACATCGCCGATGTCGACCAGCGCATCGCCGAGTTGGAGCACCGCATCCGGCTGCTCGAGGAGGCCAGCGGCGCCACGCCGCCGCCGCCCTCCAGCGACGCGGACTAGACGGCACCCCGCCCCATGGCCCGAGGCGATCGCCGGAGGACGCTTGGTCGCCTGCGCGAGATCGCGCAGGTGGCAACCCGGCATGGCTTCGGGTACGTGTTCTCCCGCAAGGGGTCGGACGACCTCGAGGATGAGACGCCGCAGGCACGCGCCACGCGCGGCAGGCGCCTGCGGGAGATGCTCGAGGAGCTCGGCCCGACCTTCGTGAAGTTCGGCCAGCTGCTGTCCACGCGGCCCGACGTGGTGCCGCCGGACGTCATCGCCGAGCTTCGCAAGCTGCAGGATGAGGCCCGGCCCGAGCCGTTCGAGGCCATCCGCAAGGTGGTCGAGGAGGACCTCGGCCTCACCCTCGAGCAGGCGTTCGAGTACTTCGACCCGGAGCCCATCGGCAGTGCGT
>JBIIJJ010000114.1:0-5466 GCA_044233875.1 Miltoncostaeaceae bacterium
GGCGTTGAGGGTGGACTGGTTGAAGCTCGCCCCCTGCAGGTTGACGCCCGTGAAGTTGGCTGCGCTGAAGTTGCCGCTTCCGAAGTTGACGCCCGGCAACCCCTGCGACAGCGCCGGGACGGCCGCTGATGAGAAGCCGGCCCCGGTCAGGCCCGTGGCACCCGACAGGTTCACGTACGGGCCGATGACGTAGCGGCCGCCGGATCCCATGCCCATCACGGTGTACCCGGCGGGCAGCGAGGGGGTACCGGTGATCCCGCCGGGGGCGCCGGAGTACACGCCCCGCAGGGTGGCCCCCGACATGTTCGTGCCGCTCAGGTTGGTACCGGCCAACGTTGCGTTGGTCAGGTTTGCCGCACTCAGGTTCAGGTTGGTGAGGTTGAACGACGAGAGGTTGGCGCTGGTGAGGTTGGCGCTCGGCCCCAGGATGTAGCCACCCTGGAACGTCCACCCCGACGGAAGGGCGGTCGGCCCGGTCGGGATTCCGCCGCTGGCGGTGTTGTTGAACTTGGCGCTGCTCAGGTTGAAGCCACTGAGGTTGATGCCGGCCAGGCTGGTGTTGGTGAAGTCGGCGGTGTTGCCCACGAGCACGCCGTTCATCAGCTTCCAACCCGAGGGCAAGGCGCTGAAGGCACCGCTCAGGCCGCCGGTGCGCACACCGGTGAGCGTGGAGTTGGACAGGCTGGTGAGCCCACCGCTCGACGACGACGACGTGTTCCAGCGCGAGTTCGTGAGGATCGCGTTGGTGAGGTTGAGCGACGAGTGCGACGCCTCCGTGAAGCTCGCATTGGTGAGGTTGGCGCCCGTGAAGTTGGCGCCGTTCACCGGGCAACCCTGGAACGACACGCTGGTGAGGTTGGCGTTCTGGAAGGTGGTGCTGCCCATGGTGCAGGTGCCGTACGAGAAGATCGACCCGGTGAGGTTGGCGCCTGTGAAGTTGGCGCTGGTCCACTTGGTGTCGTACGAGAGCTCCGCGTAGGAGACGTTGGCGTTCGTGAAGTTGGTGTTGGAGTACACCGTGGTGGTGTGACCGTCGTTCGACAGCAGGGCGTTGCTCAGGTTGGCGCCCGTGAAGTTCACGTTCGTCAGGTTCGCATTGCCAAAGTTGGCCCCCGCCAGGTTGGCGTTCTGGCATGAGGTGCCGCACGACGGGCTGGAGTTCTGCGACTTGCCCTTCTTGCGGGGCTTCACGTATCGCGTGAAGCGCGAACCGGTGAGGTCGGCCGCGACCAGCTGGGCACGGCGCATGGTCACGCCCCGGAAGTCGACCTTGCGCAGGCGGGCGCCGTTGAGGCGAGCACCCGTGAGGTTGGCCCGCGAGAGGTTGGCGCCCTCCAGGTTGGCCCCGCGCAGGTCGGCCTTCGTGAGGTTGGACTTGCTCAGGTTCGCCCCCCGAAGGTCGCGCCCTCGCAGGTCGGCACCCTGGAGGCGACCACCATGGCATGTGACACCGGGACCCAGGTGACACGACGACTTCGCGGCGGCAGCGTCCACGGTGAGCCCCACGGCACCCAGGGCAAATGCCGCACCCAGCACTACGAGCGTGCGGGTCATGCCATACGCCAAGCGCTGAAGGCCGACGCCGGCACGGCGACTGCGGCCTCATTGGACGACGCCGTCTGGTCGATCTCCTCGGCCCCCGTGATGTTGAACGGGTTCTCCATCGTGGAGAGGGTCGGGTTCTGCGTGAACGCGGTGGGCATGCAGGCGGACTGGATGTACGTGGGGTTGTACTCCATGGCCGAGTAGCAGCTCTGGAACACCGCGGCGCACGCCGGCGACTGCAGGTACTCAAGGCCGCAGGCGTTGGCCTGCTCGTTCAGCGCGTTCATGGCGGCCTGGTACTGCGTGTTGTTCCCGCCGGGGTTTCCGGTGATGATCGCCTGGTACTGCGATGACCAGGCCTGCAGGTTCTGCAGCACGCCGTACACGCCCTCCGCGGCCGACGTCACCAGGTTGCGCGGCGAGTTCGACGAGAAGGTCGTCGACTGCGGCATGGCCTCCTGGATGGGAGCGAAGTACATCTCCGTGAGGCAGTTGGCCGCGTTGCCAGTGGGCGAGCACATGTTGGCCAGGTTGGCGTACATGATGTTGTAGTTGTTCGTGAAGGTGTCCATGGCCGTGGTGAAATCCGTGCTGCTCGGCGCCGCGTAGCCCGGCACCGCGCCGCACCCGGCCGGACCCCAGCACTCGTCGGTCTCGGTGATCGACGAGCTCGATGCCTGGCTGCTCACCGCCTGGCTGAACTTGGCGGACCCGCTGAAGGTCTTGCCGTAACTGGCCGAGATGTTCGCGTAGGAGTTCTCGGCAGCGGTGGAGCTGCTCATGGTGATCTGCAGCACCGACGCCCACACCGCGCCCTGCTGGTAGCTGGTGGGGTAGGAGTCGCCGCAGGCCGACACCATGCCCAGGGCGTCGTTGAAGTTCTTGATGCCCGCCACCGCAGAGGAGTACTCGGACGAGATCTGCGGGTTGCCCAGGTTCACCGTGGCCCCCTGCCACGAGACCATGGCCACCGCGTAGAACGATGAGTCATCCTGCGTGGTGGTGGTGCTGTAGCCACCGTCGAGCGACACCTTGGCAACCTTGGTGCCGTACGACACGTTGCCGCTCACCGACAGCGCCTGCTGCACCTCGGCAGCGGTCTCGTAGATCTGGATCTGGCCGAGCGTGGTGGCGTCACCGGCCGACTGCGCACCGCTGCCGAAGGTCTCGCATCCCTGCGTGTACTGGCCGTTGGCGGACAGCACGTTCTGCCACGACTGCCCGCCGTTACCCAGAACCGGGGTGTACGGCATGGTGAACGCTGAGTTGGGCGACGACGGGATGTAGCCGGCGTTGTTGGTGGTGATGACCGTTGACTGGTTGCTGCGCTTGGCGGGGTCGGCCTTGCCGGTCGTGAACGGGCCCGAGCGGATGGGGGTGGGCTCGAACACGGCACGCACGTTCTTGGCGGCGCCGGGCCGCATGCGCGAAACGACCTTCGTATTCTCGGGTGTCGCGGGGATCGTGATGATCAGGGTGTTGCCCGAACGATTCAGCGACGGGCGCCCGAGATCGCGCAGGTAGTGCGTGCGAGTGGCGCCGTTCACCTCATAGGTGACCGCCATGTTCGGCGAGAAGCCCATGCGCCCGTACCAGAGCTTGGACAGCCCGCTGGTGCGCACGCGGAACGCCGGCCCCTTCACCTTCTTGTCCTTGCGCGCCCGCACGGCGAAGGTGTCGTCCTCCACCCCCTTGAGGCGCACCACATACGAGCCGTTCTTCTTCGCCACCGAGATGCCGTTGGCGTCGAGCACCATGTGTCGCACGTTCACGCGCGGTGCCTGGAACGGGCCGAGCATCGGGGCCGCGAGCTCCTGGGTTGCGCTGAAGCTTCCGGTCACTGCGCCGGCCGACGCCGTTGACGGGAGGACGATCGCCATTGTGGCACCGACGGCCGCAACTACGGCAAGCAGGCGCGTGGGGGTACTCGGGAGGGGCATGGCTCAACCTCAGGCCGGGGAAGGAGTGGCCACCACCATATGCGACGGGGCCGGAACGTGCCGTCTGCAGGACGCTGAAAGCAGGATGGCAGCGGGTGGGTTCCCAGATGAGGATGCGCGCGCCTTGGTCCGCTTCCCGAGGGGAAGGGTCGCCCCGGAACATCCCCTCATAAATCCCTAATCCCCGATTCGGATAGTGGCGTGCAGCACACCACCCCGACCGGAGGTTCCCCGTGCCCCGATCCCAGTTCATTCGCGGCGCCGCCACGCTCGCAATTGCCGGCGCAGCGCTTGCTGCCGCATCGGGCGCGAATGCCCTCACCGGCCCGCTGCGCACGGACGGCGCGAAGATCGTGAATTCCTCCGGCACGGAGGTGGTGCTGCAGGGCGTGAACTGGTTTGGCCTGGAGACCGCGAATCACGCACCCCACGGCCTGTGGACCCGCGACTACCGCGACATGCTCGCCCAGATCAAGGCGCAGGGCTTCAACACCATTCGCCTGCCGTTCTCGCTGCAGGCGCTGAGGTCGACCACCACGTCGGGCATCGACTACGGCAACGGTCGCAACGCCGCGCTGCAGGGCAAGACGCCCCTGCAGGTCATGGACGAGATCATCGCGGAGGCGGGGCGCCAGGGCCTGGCGATCATCCTCGACAACCACTCGGGGGCCGATGACAGCTTCATGTCACCGCTCTGGTACGGCACCGGGGGCTTCACCGAGGACGACTGGGTGGCCACATGGGAGATGCTGGCCACCCGCTACGCCGGCAACCGCACGGTGATCGGTGCCGACCTGAAGAACGAACCGCACGGCGAGGCCACCTGGGGCACGGGCCTGGCCAACGACTGGCGTCGCGCCGCCGAGCGCGCCGGCAACGCGGTGCTGGCCAAGGCGCCGAACTGGCTCGTGGTGGTGGAGGGCATCGAGGGCCCGGTGGTGGGCGGCCAGCAACTGGACCGCCACTGGTGGGGAGGCAACCTGGAGGGCGTGCGACTCAACCCGATACGCCTGTCGGTACCCAACCGGGTGGTCTACTCGCCGCACGAGTACGGGCCCGGGGTGTTCAACCAGCCGTGGTTCAGCAGCCCTGACATGGCCTCCATCCTGGCCGACCGCTGGCAGAAGGGGTTCGGATACATCCGCGACGCCGGCACCGCGCCGATTCTGGTGGGCGAGTTCGGCGCGAAGAACGTGGGCACCGACACCGTCGAGGGCCGGTGGATACGCCAGTTCGCCGACTACATGGGGCGCAAGGGCATCAGCTGGACGTTCTGGGCGTGGAACCCCAACTCCGGAGACACCGGCGGGGTGCTGCAGGACGACTGGCGCACCGTGAACGCCGCCAAGATGTCGCTGCTCACGTCCCTGATCAACCGCCAGCCCATCGACTACGCGCCCGGTACGGGCACTACCCCCACGCCGACCCCGGCACCCGCCCCGGCTCCGGCGCCAACGCCCACGCCGGCCCCAACCCCGCCTGAAGCCGCGCCCGCGCCCGGCACCGTGACCATCCGCGTGGCCATCGATTCGCAGTGGTCCGGGGGCTGGTGCGGCAAGTTCGTGGTGGCCAACGGCGGGTCCACCGCCGTCACCCCCACAGCCATCGGGTTCACCCTGGCCACCGGCACGAGCGTCACCAGCACCTGGAACGGCACGATCTCGGGGACCGGTTCCACGCGATCGATCGCGACGCCCTCATGGGCCCGGGTGCCCGCGGGCGGCACGTACACCGACACCGGGCTGTGCGTTCAGGGAGCAGGCGCCCTGACCGGCATGACCGTCACCACGGCCGGCGGAACCACCACCGCGCCGAGTCCGGCGCCCACGCCCGCCCCCGCGCCCGCGCCCACTCCGGCGCCCGCCCCGACGCCGACGCCCACCCCGGCGCCGGCACCCGGCACGCTGGCAGTCACGATGACCCGCGACTCCACGTGGGAGACCGGCCTCTGCCGCAGCTTCACCGTGAGGAACACCGGCAG
>JBIIJJ010000115.1:0-5453 GCA_044233875.1 Miltoncostaeaceae bacterium
CTTCTTGGTGAAGTGACGGTGCAGCCCCAGGGCCTTCCCGCGCTTGGCCTTGGTCTTGTCGCTCGGCGCGGTGCCGACCACCTCAGTCGCCATCAGTTGCCTCCTCGGCATTGGTGTTTCCGTTTGTCTCTTCCTCTACGCCGAGCCCGCCCGCCAGCGCCCTGAGGCGTCGGCGCGTGGGGCGCTCGGTCGGAGCGGGCTCGATGAGCAGCTCGAACATCTGGTCGTCCAGCGGCTTCTGGCCGCGGGGGAGCGGGGGCTCCTGCTCAAGGCGACGGAGCTCGTCTGCGAACTCGTCGGTGTCCTCGAACTGCCGGTAGACCGACGCGAACCGCACGTAGGCCACCGTGTCGACATCCTTCAGCCGGCGCAGTGCGAGCTCGCCGATGGCGTTGCTCGACACCTCCTGCTTGAGCCGGTTCCTCAGGCTCACCTCGATGTCGCGCACGGCGGACTCGAGGTGGGCGGTGGGAACGGGGCGCTTGTGGCACGCCCGCTGAAGGCCCGACAGCAGCTTGTCGTGGTCGAAGGGCTCACGGTCACCGTTGCTCTTGATCACGATGAGCGGCATCTCCTCCACGCGCTCGTACGTGGTGAAGCGCCTGCCACATGTCTGGCACTCCCTGCGTCGCCGGATCGCATCCTTGGTGTCAGGAACGCGCGATTCCATTACGCGATGGTCGGAACCGTCACAGTAAGGGCAAATCATGCGCGAGACACTAGGTGTGGGGTGGGCGACATGAGGCGGCACACTACATCCAGTGTCTGGACCGATTCAAGGCCCGTCGGCGGCCTTACTTAGTTCCATCTGTTGCTAAGTCCCCGCAAAATGCACTTTTTGCAGGTACAGCGCCGCTTCCACCGCTAGCTGAGGAAGCGCACCCTCTGGATGGGCCAGTAGATCAGCTCCGCCTGGCCGATCACGTTCGACTGCGGGGTGAACTCGGCGTCGCGCTGCAGCCACACATGGGCGTCGCATGAGCCCGGGCGGTTGTCGCCCAGCACCAGTATCTGGTCGGGCGGCACGGTGGGGAAGTCGGCCTCGTAGTCGGGGGTGATGGACGACTCCACAACGAACGGGCGCGCCTCGGTCTCCCCCGCCTTCTTCACGTAGGTCACGTACGTGGTGTCGCCCTCGCTGAGCTGCTGCACGCCCACCTCGTCGGGGCCGAAGGAATTGGGCTCCGCCACTCGCTTCACCGCGAGCTCGCCGCCGGGCCTGAGCGCCGGGTCGGGGTTGGACGCGCTGATGGTCACCTTCTTGATGGTGACCTTGTCGCCGGGCAGGCCGATGACGCGCTTGACGAAGGGCACGTCGCCGGGCTCGCTGCAGGCCTCGCGGGCACCCGGCGTGGGGTTGAACACCACCACGTCGCCCCGCGAGATGTCACGCAGCTTGTAGATGACGCGGTTGGCGATTACCCGGTCGGGCGCGCGGTCGCCGGTGGAGTTGGCGCCCTGGATGGCCGGGTACATCGAGTTGGTGGGAATCTCATACGGCTTGGCGATGGACGCCTGGATCACGAACGCCAGCGTCACGGCCACCGCCACCGGCAGCACGAGGTCCTTGATGAACTTCCTCATGCGCTGCCGGCGTCGCCGTCCGTGCCGTCACCGGGGCCATCGCCATCGTCAGGTCCACCGCGGCGGGTCACCACCACGTAGACGACGAAGGCCATGATGGCGAGCCCGGCGGCAAGGAGCAGCGCGATGACCACCGAGGGGATGCCGCCATCGTCGGCGGGCGCAGGCGTGGCGGAGCCGTCGGCCGGCTCCACCGTCTCGCCGCTGGGCGAGGTGCCGCCCGGCACGTCCTTCGACCCCGCCGACGCCGAGGTGCCGCCGCAGGCACCGCCGGGGCGCCGGATGTTGGTGAGCTCGGCCTGGCGGATCACGTCGACGGCAGCCCCGTACTGCTGCTGGTCGGGGCGAATCGCCTTGAGGGCGGCCTCGTACTCGGCGAGCGTGTAGCAGCCGTCGATCTGGCCGTTGTCCTCATAGTCGGCCAGCACCTGGTTGCCGCCGGCGAACGCGGGCATGGCGAAGGCCCCCATCACGAGCGCGATGAGGAAGGTCACGGCTACGCTGCGGCGGATGACGGCGGGGATCAACCGGGCGAGCGTAGCCGAGCGCAGGGGCAGGCGCTGAGCCGCGCGTTCCGCCGTGCGCGTGACGCCATGATCGCCGGCGGCGTGCTGCTGGCGGCGTGGGCGGTGCTGACCGCGCTGAGCGGGGGCATCGACCTGGGCGACGGCCTTGCCACCCGCGGTGCCACGGGGGCCATGCTGGCCGCGCTGGTGGCGGCGCCCTACGCGGCGTGGGCACTGATGCGGGCGCGCGGGCAGGCGGCCCCACGGTCGGGGCCGGCGCTGCTGGCAATCGGCGGTATCGCCGGGCTCGCGCTGTGGGCCGGCATCTCCATCCTGTGGGCACCGGCCGGCGACCTGGCCTGGACCGAGGCCAACCGCATCGCGCTCGCAGCGCTGGCGCTGATGCTGGGCGTGTGCCTGGCTTCACTCGTGCCGGCGGCGCCCGAGCGCTTCGCGGTGGGCCTCTCCATTGCCGCGGCACCGGTGGTGATCTGGGCGCTGCTCGCGCGCTGCCTGCCCACGGTGTTCGGCAGCGACTTCGAGCCGTCGCGCCTGCAGGCACCGGTGGGCTACTGGAACGCCCTGGCGCTGGTGGCGGTCATCGCCATTCCGGGCCTGCTGTGGTGGGCGTCGCGCCCGGGCAGCGACGAGCGCGACCTCATGGGTGCCGCGGGGGCGATCACGGTGGCGGTCACCGCACTCGTGCTCACCTATTCGCGCGGCGGGCTGCTGGCGCTGGTGCTGGCGTGCGCGATCGTCGTCGGCATCATGCCGGGGCGCATGCGGCAGGCATCGGCGCTTGTTGGCGGCATTGCCGGGGCGATCCTCCCGGCGTGGTACGGCCTCACCACCGACGCCCTCACCGACGACGCACTGATCGCGGCCGATCGCAGCGACGCCGGCCTGGGGCTGCTGTGGCGGATCCTCGTGGGCATGGCGATCGCCGCGGGCGTGGCGTGGGCGCTGCGGCGGCTCATGGGCGGCGGACGGCTCACGCGGCGGCGGGCGGCGCTGGCCGGCCTCGCGGTGCTGGTGCTGGGGGTGGCGGTGGTCGGTGGCTACGCGCTGGCCAAGCCGCGCGACGTGGGTACGTGGGTGTCGGCGCGCACGGCGGAGATCACCGGCACCTCGGGCGGGCTGGCCAACACGCCGGGGCGCCTCGGCAGCCTCGACACCAACCAGCGCCTCGAGTGGTGGGCGGAGGCCGCGCGATCGGCGGGCGACAACCTCACGGTGGGAGAGGGCGCGGGGTCGTTCCCTCTGGTGCACCTGAGGGAGCGCGCCACGGGCGAGGACCGCCTGAACGTGCGCCAGCCCCACAACATCATCCTCGAGATCGCATCGGGCATGGGGCTCGTGGGCCTCGCGCTGCTGGGGTGCGTGGTGGCCGGCATCGCGTGGGCCGGCCTGCGGGTGTGGCAGCGGCGGGGGCCGCCGACCGTGGCGCTGCCACTCGCGGTGTTCTCGGCATTCCTGCTGCAGTCGCAACTCGACTGGACATGGACGGTGCCCGCCCTCACCACGGCTGCCATGGCTGCCGGGGGCGTGGTGATCGCCGCTGCCGCGCCGGGGCCCGCGCCGCCCGGCCGCTCCGTGCCGCAGCCGGTGGTGGCCGGGGCGTGGGCCATCGCTCCCATCATCATGCTGAGCGCGCTGCTTCCCTGGTGGAGCCAGGAGAAGGTGGCCTCGGGCAACCAGGCGATATCCGCGGGCCAGCCGGCGGTCGCGCAGGAGCGGGCCGAGGAGGCCTCGGGGCTCAACCCGCTGGCCATCCAGCCGTGGCTGCTCCGCGCGCGGGCGGCAGCGCTGCTGGGCGATCAGGTGGAAATGCGCGCCGCAGCCCTTCGTGCAACCCAGGTGCAGCCGGGCAATCCCGCCGGTTGGACGCTCCTCGCGATTGCCTATGGCGACACCGCAGCGGGGCAGGCGGCGTGGCGCCAGGTGCTCATCCTCAGCCCATACGATCAGCGGGCGCGCGCGGCAGTGGAGGCGGGGGCCTGATGGCGCACATCGTGCTGCTTCACCCCTTCCCGGTGGACCACCGCTTCTGGCATGACGTGGTGGTGGCCCTCGGGGCGAGGGGGCATGAGGTGCTGGCGCCCGACCTGCCGGGGTTCGGCGCGCGCGTGGCCGAGCCCGGGTGGACCATGGACGGCGAGGCCGACGCGCTTGCGGGGTCGATTCCCGAGGGCGCGATGGTGGTGGGCCTCTCGATGGGCGGCTACCTGGCGCTGTCGCTCATGGCGCGCCACGGCGAGCGCATCGGCTCGCTGGTGCTGGCCGACACCCGGGCCGAGGGCGAGGCGCCCGAGGGCCTCGAGGCGCGGAGGGCGGCGGCCGAGGGGCTGCGGGCAAACGGCACAGAGGCCTTCATCGAGGCGTTCGTGCCCCGGGCGATGTGGCCGGGTGCGGACGGGGCGGCGGTGGCGCGCCTCACCGAGCTGGCGTCGGTGCAGTCGGCCGCAGCGATGGCCGATGCCACCATGGCCATCGCGGGGCGGGCCGACCACACCGACCTGCTCCCCCGCATCGCCGTGCCCACCATGGTGATCGTGGGCGAGCACGATCAGGTCACCCCACCGCCGCTGTCAACGGCGATGGCGGCGGCAATCCCGGACGCCCGCCTGGTGATCATGGGCGAGGCGGGCCACATGACGGCCCTGGAGCACCCGGAGGAGTTCGCCGCCCTCCTGCACGAACACGCCGCCTGACCCCGGGGACTGTTCCCGTCTTCTTCCCTGCTCGTAGCGACCTTCTTTGACTTTGGGCGCTACGAAGTCGTATGCTTCCGCACTTATGCCGTCACTTCCGCCTGCAATCAATCTCAACTTCACGACCAAGGGGGATGGACCCCTGGTGGTGGCGCTCCACGACGTGGGGCGGCCCGCCAAGGACCTCCAGAAGTCGCTGAAGCCACTCCTGAGCGACCATCGCCTGATGATCCCGGAGCTCCGGGGCCACGGCGACTCGCCGTGCCCCGCCGGCCCGTGGAGCATCGATGACTTCGCCTCCGACGTCGCCCGGCTGGTCGCCGGTGAGGGCGGCGGGGCGGTGATGCTGGGCATCGGCCTGGGCGGCGCCACCGCGCTGGCCCTGGCGCTGGGCCACCCCGGCCTGGTGAGCGGGCTCGTGCTCTCGGGCATCGGCCCGCGCGGAGAGGACTCCGACGGCCGCGACCGCTGGATGCTCATCGCCCGCGCGCTTCGCGAGCGCAACCGCGACGAGGGTCAGGCGCTCGCCGCCGAGGCCATGGCCACGCGCCCGGACTGGCGCGGAGCCCTGGCGCAGGTGGATGCCCCGGTGGCCATCATCGCCGGCAGCGACGACAAGGCCGTGCCCGCCCAGGACCAGCGCGAGCTGGCC
>JBIIJJ010000116.1:0-5426 GCA_044233875.1 Miltoncostaeaceae bacterium
CATGAGCTCGGAGCGGGTTCGGTCGTCGGCCGCGTGAAGGGAGAGCGCGAGGCGCACGGGGATGTCGAAGGAGACGAGCTCCTCGATGCCGGGCACCCAGCCGGCGGTGGAGACGGCGATGGAGCGGGCCGAGATGCCGAGGCCGTCGGGAGAGTGCATCTCGCGGATGGCGCCGAAGACGGCGGCGGTGTTCTGCAGCGGCTCGCCCATGCCCATGAAGACGACGTTGCTGAGGCGGGCATCCGCCTCGCGCGCGACGTCGGCGGCGAGGAACGCCTGGTCGGCGATCTCGCGGGCGGTGAGGTCGCGCCCCGCCCCCATGGCGCCCGTGGCGCAGAAGCGGCAGCCCAGGGCGCAGCCCGCCTGGCTCGACACGCAGAGGGTGCGGCGGCCGCGTGCGTGCTTGATGAGCACGCTCTCGATGGCCAGGCCGTCGGACGTGCGCAGGCGCCACTTGATCGTGCCGTCGCGGCTCTCGGCCATGGCGTCGGGCGTCACGGTCCAGAGCGGCACCACCTGCGCCAGCCGGGTGCGGAGGTCCTTGGGGAGGGTGGTCACCTCATCCCACTCGCGGGCACCGGCGCGCCGGGCGTCCTCCACCTGCTTGAGGCGGTAGGCGGGTTCGCCCCAGCCCTTGAGTATCGATGCGATCTGGTCACTCATGAGGCCGGGGAACCTAGCGTGATCGGCTCCACGTACGGAATGACCCGGGGAAACAGCCTGCGCCCGACGACCACCAGCCAAAGCGCGAGAAGGCACGCGATGCAACTGAACACGATGAGCGCATTGGTGAGGCCGACGGCCTGGGACAGGTAGCCGAGGCCCACGGTGGGGATGGTTCCGGCGTACGCGCACATGTACAGCGACGACATCAGCTTGCCGCGTTCCTCGAGCGGCACGATGGTGCCGCAGATGACCGTGCCGCCCTGCAGGATCATGCCGTTGACGAACCCGAGCAGCGCGGCGGCCAGCACCACCAGCGCCGCGCTGCCGGCGAAGGCCGCGGCCGCGATGAGCCAGGTGACCAGTGCCGACACCGACACGCCGATCATCACCGCCTTGCGCGGGTCGACGTTGCGCGTGACCAGCGGGGTGAGGCCGCCCAGGCCCAGCACGAGGAACCCGCAGAGGCCGGCGATGGCCACGTTGCGGGCGCCGAGCGTGTTGTAGAGGAAGAGCGGCACCAGGGAGAGCACGGTGCCCTCCATGAACGACATCGTGAACGCGGCAGGCCCGATGAACCCCGCGAACCCCATCCCCTGGCCCTTGGGAATGCCCACCCGCATCTCGAGCTTGTACGGGCGGCGCGGCACCGTCTCGCGGGCGATGAGCACGCACGCAAGGCCGATCACCATCAGCACCACGTGGATCTCGAAGGGCCGGTGCAGCGGGTTGCCCCAGTACTGCGCCACGAGGCCGCCGAACAGGGGGCCCAGCCCGAAGCCGATGCGGAAGGCCGCACCGGCGGTCATCGATGCCAGCGCCTTCGCCCCGGGCAGCGCGTGGTCGATGATGAACGCGGTGCCCACGCCCAGGTACATGCCGATGGCGAGGCCCTGCAGCACGCGGCCGGCGAAGAGCAGCGGCACGGACTCGGTGAACGAGAACACCAGCGAGGCGGCGGTCATCACCAGCATGGCCGGGATGGCCAGGCGCTTGCGGCCCAGGCGGTCCGACGCATTGCCCGCGAGCAGCATCGTGGGCACCACCGTGGCCGTGTACGTGGCGAACAGCAGCATGAGCACGCCGTTCGAGAGTCCGTAGGTGCCCTGGTACAGCGGCAGCAGCGGCGTGATGATGCTGGTGCCCATCGTGAACACCAGCAGCGCGATGAGCGCCAGGTACGACCCGCGCGTCACCGGCCGCCCCCCTGGACACCGGTGCCCGACACGCGCGCCACGATGGTCGCCCCGGGCCCCAGCACGCGCGGGGCACGGAAGGCGGCGATTGCCCCGAGCACCAGGAGGCCGGCGGCCACCAGCAGGGCGTTTCGCATGCCGGCCGCCACGTCGGCGCGCAGCGGCGCGGATACCAGGCCGTCCTCGGCGCTCACCGCCACGGGCATGCTCATCGCGAGCACCGTGCTCAGCAGGGCGCCACCCAGTGCCCCACCCGAGTACCGCGACACGTTGGGCAGCGACGATGCCACCCCCAGGCGGTCCTCGGGCACCTCGTGGATCACCGTCGCGGTGACCGGCGCGGTGGAGGCCGCGAGCCCGAGGGCCAGCACCACCATGCCCGGCAGCACCATCGCGTAGGCCTCGAAGGCGAAACCCCACGCGAGGATGAGGGCGCCCACCGTGGCCGTGCAGAGGGCCACGCGCATCATGCGGTCGCTGCCCACGCGCGTGAGCAGGCGACCCGACATGGGCGAGCCCACCATGAAGCACAGGGCGATGGGCGTGATGGCCAGCGACAGCCACACGTCGCTGTAGCCCAGCACCGAGGTGAAGTAGAACGGCATCAGCAGGAGGGTGCCGAACATGGCGGCGCCCACGCAGAACCCCGCGAGGTTGGGATTGCGCACCGTGCGCAGCCGGAGCAGCCCGAGGTCGAGCATGGGGTCGGGCGCCACCGACTCCCGCCATACGAAGAGGGCCAGGCCCAGGGCACCCACCAGCAGCAGCACGATTACCTGGGCGGAGACCCAGCCCCAGGCCGCGGCACCGGACAGCGCGGTGAGGATGGGGAACAGGCCCAGCGCGGCCAGGGCCGCCCCGAGCAGGTCGAATGGTCGCTTGGGACCAGGCGGCCGGCGGTGCATGACCAGCGCTGCCCCGATCAGCACGAGCGCGCCCACGACCGGCGTGAACCAGAACACGCTGCGCCAGCCCCAGATGCCCACCAGCACGCCGGCGATGTTCAGGGACACCACCGGGGCCACCGTGATGATCGCCGTGAGGATGCCGATGGCCAGCCCCCGCTGCTGCGGCGGGAACAGGATGGCGGCGTAGGCGTAGGCGGTCGGGGCCATGGCAGAGGCACCAACCCCCTGGAGGATGCGGAACACCACCAGTGAGGGCTCATCCCATGCCACCGCGCACAGCGCCGATGCCACGACCATCACCAGCACACCGAGCACGAAGATGCGCCGCCGGCCGTAGAGATCGCCCGCCCTGCCCGCGATGGGCAGCAGCACCGCCTGCGTCACGAGGAAGCCCGTCACCACCCAGCTCGCGCCCGATACCGACGTGTCGAAGTCGCCGGAGATATCCGGGAGCGCGATGTTGACGATGCTGATGTTCAGCACCGAGAGCATCATGCCGCCCGCCACGACGGTCATGGCCATCCAGCGCCACCGCGGGCTCGCCCTCAGCCGGGCGCGGATGGCGCGCAGGCGCGCCGGGAACACGGAATCGGGCACGCCCATCACCGTATACCCCCCGGGGGGTCAGGCGGGCTAGCCTTTCCCGCCGTGGCGAAGACCAAGACGAACCGTCAGAAGACCAAGGCAATCCGCATCGGCGCGCGTGACCTGCTGTGGGACTACGCGCGGCTCGCACGCATGTACGGGTACGAGATCGTCGGCATCGCCGCGGTGCTGGTGGTGCTGTCGGTCGTGCTGGAGGCGACATCCGAGGACGGCTGGTCGTGGAGATGGCTCGGGGAGCTGGTGGGCATCACCGGCCTCACCGGGTTCGTGTTCTTCCCGCTGCTGCGATCGTGGCTGCGCAAGGGCGGACTGCCCTCGCTCAAGCTGCCGGACGCCCAGCCCGCCGAGGGCCCGCGCATGCTGGCGGCGGCGCCGTCCGACTGGCGCCTCTTCGCGGCGGTCAGCAGCGTGCTGCTGTTCCTGGGTTCCGCCGCCACGCTGATCTTCCTCGTTGCCGTGCTCGGCCGCGGCGGAACCGCCGAGGGCGTGGTGATCGGCGTGCTGCTGGCCTGGGGCTTCGTGACCTTCGAGGACGGCCGGCGCATCCAGCGCACGCAGGCCGAGGAGAACCGCATGTACTGGGCCGCCGGACAGCGCCCCTGGGGCGCCGGCAACCGCCTCGTCTACACCGTTGATAAGTCCTGATACGGTTCCGTTCGTATACCGGGAGGGGGTATAGGTGGGTGACGTGAACGAGGTGATCATCATCGGCAGCGGACCGGCGGGGCTGACCGCCGCGATCTACGCCGCCAGGGCCGGGCTGGAGCCGCTCGTGATCGAGGGATACGGCGCCGGCGGGCAGCTGATGATCACCACCGACGTGGAGAACTACCCGGGGTTCCCCGACGGCGTGGAGGGCCCGGAGATGATGCAGCTCTTCCGGCGCCAGGCCGAGCGGTTCGGCACGCGGTTCATCACCGCCGATGTGAGCCGCGTGGATTTCTCGGCACGCCCGTTCCGCGTGTGGGTGGGCGACGAGGAGCACGTCGGCAACGCGATCATCGTGTCCACCGGGGCATCCGCCAAGTGGCTGGGCATCGAGGGCGAGCAGCGCATGATGGGCCGCGGCGTCAGCGCCTGCGCGACCTGCGACGGCTTCTTCTTCAAGGACAAGCCCGTGGTCGTGGTGGGCGGCGGCGACACCGCCATGGAGGAGGCCCTGTTCCTCACCCGCATGTGCGAGAGCGTCACCGTGGTGCACCGCCGCGATGAGTTCCGCGCGTCGGCCATCATGGCCCGGCGCGTGCTCGAGAACCCCAAGATCACCGTGCGCTGGAACGCCACCATCGAGGACGTCGAGGGCGACCAGGTGGTGACCGGCGTGAAGGTGCGCGACACCGTCACGGGGGAGGAGAGCGTCATCCCCGCCGCCGCGATGTTCGTGGCCATCGGCCACCAGCCCAACACGCCCCTGTTCGAGGGCCTCCTCGACATGGACGACGAGGGCTACCTGCGCACCCAGCCCGACAGCACGTACACCAACATCGCCGGCGTCTTCGCCTGCGGAGACGTGCAGGACACCGTCTATCGCCAGGCCGTGACCGCCGCGGGCAGCGGCTGCATGGCTGCGATCGATGCCGAGAGATGGCTCGAGGCCGAGGAGGCCGGAGCCGCCGACCATGCGGGCGCCAGCGCGTCCGCCGACTGACGAGGAGACCTGATGGCGGACGTCATCGAGATCACCAGCGACACCTTCCAGGGGCTCGTGCTCGAGAGCGAGAAGCCCGTGATCGTCGACTTCTGGGCACCGTGGTGCGGCCCGTGCCGCATGATCGCGCCGGTCATCGACGAGATCGCCCGCGACCGCGAGGACGTCGTGGTGGGCAAGGTCAACGTTGACGAGGCCCCGGATATCGCACAGCGGTATGGCATCCAGGGCATCCCCTTCATCGGCCTGTTCCAGGGTGGCCAGCTCGTGAAGAACGCCGTGGGCGCCATGCCGCGCGCCGGCATCGAGCAGGCCCTCGGGCTGTCCTGACGCCGTGCCCACCTACGACATGCGGTGCACCTCGTGCGCCGATGAGTTCGAGGTGTTCCGGCAGGGCTTCCTGCG
>JBIIJJ010000117.1:0-5419 GCA_044233875.1 Miltoncostaeaceae bacterium
TTGAAGTCGTCGAGGTCGACGATCATCACGCCGAAGGGGCGGGCGGCGGCCTCGATGCGCGCAAGGCGCCTCTCCACGGCCTGCAGCAGGCCGGTGCGGTTGGGCAGCCCCGTGAGGGGGTCGCGCAGGGCACGGGAGCTGATGGATTCGCGCAGGGCGACCTGCGCCAGGGCCCCGGCGAGCCGCTCCGCCGACTGCCCGATGATCGCCGCGCGCGTCGAGACGTCCTCCCCCACCACATCACGCGCAGCAGCGACCAGCAGGCCGTACTCGTCGTCGTCGGTGGATACCGGGCAGCAGATGGTGATGGCGTCCATGGGGTCGGCATGCGCACAGGTGCCGAGCCTGATGCCCGGCACGCTCACGTGCATGCGGCCGCTCTGCAGGGCCATGCAGTCGGCGCGGGCAAGCGCGTCGCCCTCACCGCTGAGGCGCCTCAGCCACTCCACATCGGGCCCGTCGCCGGCGAGCAGGCATACCCGCATTCCCGGCTGCATTCCGCTGAGCGCGTCGGTGACGATCCCGGCGGCAGCCCCGAGGGAGTCCGCGGCCAGGGCATCCTGCACCGCGCGATCCGTCACCTGCCGCTCGCCCTCCACGCGCGTGAGCGTCTCCACGGTCCTGCCCAGATCCACGGCGTGGCGCGCGGCGACGTCGCGCGCGATCATCGTGGCGAGCACCGAGAGCACCGGCTTGAGGTCCGACTCCATATCGGGCGTGTATCCCCCGGGGCGGTTGGCAATGCCCACCATGCCGATCGGCTCATCACCCTCGCGCAACGGGGTTCCCATGTACGACATCAGCGGGGGATGGCCCGGGGGCAGCCCGCACCGGCGCGGGTCGGTTGCGGGGTCATCGCTCACCACGAGCTCGCCGGTATTCACCGTGACGCCGAACAGCGAGTCGGCGTTGCGGAACTCCAGGCCATCGGCGGCGAACTGGTCGAACACCTGGCGCGACCAGTCGTTCCATGCGATGTCCGTGATGGCAAGCGAGAGCAGGTACGGCGAGCCGTCGGCGTCACGGTCGATGCGGCCGAGGAACCCGAACTCGCTCTGCGACAGTGCGAGCACCTTGCGCAGGGCGGTATCCCACCAGGCGCGATCGGCACCGGTGCGGATGAAGAGGTCCTGGAGTTCCCCCTGCGCCTGCAGCACGGTGATGAGCCAGTCGCGCTCCTCCTCGGCGGTCCTGCTCCGGGTGGCGCCCTGCTCATCGTGGCTCATAGGGGTGATCGGACCTTCCGGTGCGGCGCTGTCAGCCTTAGTCTCCCAACTCATCGAACCGTCAGGAGTGAGCATCACAATATCCTTGCAGTGGAGCCCATCATGACACCACAGTTCTGGAAATCCCCCAGCGTGGAGATGCAGATGGCCCCGTGGCTGCTGCCGTCCATGCGCAGGCGCTACCGCGGCAGCGCTGCCCCGGTCCAGGACCTGCGCGTGTTCGATGCGCGCACGATCCCGCCGCCCCTCGCCGACCTCCACTCGATTGACGCAGCGGCGGTTGCCGGCGTGGATGCCACGTGGATCAACGCCGGCGCACGCGGCAACGGCACGATCGTGTTCCTGCACGGCGGCGCCTACGCGTTCGGGCCGGGCCCCGGGCACTGGGACTGGCTGTGCGCCATGTGCGAGGCCACGGGCATGGCAGGCCTGATGCTGCTGTACGAGCGTGCTCCCGAGGCGCGTTACCCCACGGCGCTCGACCAGGTGATCTCCGCGAGTGCCACGCTGGACGGCGACTGGGTGCTTGCGGGAGACAGCGCGGGCGGCGGCCTGGCGCTTGCGGCGGCCATGCGCATGCGCGATTCGGGCGCCCCGCTCCCCCGCGCGCTGGTCCTGTCATCGCCCTGGCTCGACCTGACGCTGGGTCACGAGCGCATGCTGGCCAACCAGCACGTGGACGTCATGCTGGGCCTGGATCGCCTCGCGGACTACGCGGCCATGTATGCGGGCGACCACGACCGGCGCGACCCGGGCATCTCCCCCGCCTTCGGTGACCCCACTGGCCTTCCGCCCATGCTCATCACCGTGGGCGGGTCGGAACTGATGCTGTGGGAGTGCCGGGACTGGCGGGAGCGCTGCGCGGCTGCCGGCACCCCCTGCGACCTCATCGAGGCGCCCGGCGCCATCCACGACTTCGCCATGGCACGCACCCTGTTCCCGGAGGCCCGGCGGGTGCTGCCCCGCATGGCGGCCTTCGCGCGCCCCTAGCCGGTGACCGGAGGCACCGCGCGGGAGCGCGGGATGGTCACGCGCACCGTCGCGATGGCGGTCGGGAGCCCCAGGCGTGTGTACGTGCTGGTGACCGTCGCCCGGATCGAACGGGTGCGCAGGATCTGCCTCGCGCGCGCGGAGAGGCGACACGTGGCCGTGTAGGAACCGGGGGACGCCACGTCGCGGGACGTGCCGCACAGCCGGATGCCCGCGCCGCGGGCCGACTGGGAGAAGTGCCCGGGGCCCGCAACGCGGTAGCGCGTGACGATGGCGGTACGCGTGGCCTGCGTGGAGAGCAGCGTGTCCAATCCCATGGCCACCGGTCCAGCGTACGAACCGGGAGCCGGGACGGCACCGCCGCCCCCGGTGGACCCGCCGGTGGTGGTTCCCCCGCCGCCCGGGGTCACGGTGCCACCATCGAAGATGGAGTTCGAGAAGGCCCGCGTGGAGAATCCGCTCGCGTTGATGGCGTTCACGGCCACGCGCAGGTACATGCCGGCATCGGCAGCGGTGACCGTGTAGGTCCTCGCGGTCGCTCCGGGAATGACCACGCACCGCGACGCCACCGCCAGGCAGCGCTCCCACCGATAAGCGTATGACGTGGGCTGGTAGGTCCAGGCACCCGGATCAGCCGTCAGCACGTTGCCGGTGCTGGCCGTGCCCGACACCGATGGGGCCACGAGCAGGGTGGGCTTGGCACCGGTGGCCACCCGGAAGAGCGTGGCCTGGCCGGAAGGGTTCGGATCGCCGGCGATCCACATGTTCCCGTCGGCACCGGCTGCCAGGCCCTCGAAGTACGGGTTCCAGTTGGTGCCCGCGGAGAAGGTGAGCGACGAACCATCGGCCGCGACGCGCGTGACGCGCCCGGCTTCCTTGTCGCCGAGCCACATGAAGCCCAGCGGACCCCGGGCGATGCTGGCCGAGAAGCTGCCGAGCGGCACGGACCGGGCGACGCCGCTCGGGGCCACGACCTGAATGTCCGGGGTGGCGAAGAAGGGCGCGCCCCAGACATCACCATTGGACGCCGTGGCGACCGCGGCCACCTGGGTGGAGCCAAGCGGGAACTCGGTCACCGTTCCCCTCGGCGTGATCCGGAAGATCAGGAACTTGTTCACGTCGGCGGCCCACACGTTGCCGTCGCCACCCACCGTGAGACCGCTCGCCCCCGCCGCCGATCGCAGCGTGATGCGCTTCGTGAGGCCGGCCACCGGCGACACGATGCCCACGGCGCCGGCGTGGAACTGGCTGAACCAGATGTTGCCGTCCGGGCCCGTGATGACGTTCTCCACCGTGGAGTAGCTCAGGCTCTGGCCGGTAACCCCCACTGCGTAGAACGACACCGCACCCGCGGTTGTGATGCGCCCGATCACCCCGACAGGGCAGCCGAACCACATCGCACCGTCCGGCCCCAGCGCGATCCCCTGCGGCGCGCACAGGTACGGCGACAGATCGAACTGCGTTACCGCCTGCGTCTGCGGGTTCATGCGCACGATCTTCTGGCTGCCTGGCATCGTGAACCAGACGTTGCCGTTGGGACCGGTGGCGATGCCGCGGATCGCCTGATCCGATCCCGTCACGGCGGGGGTGATGGCGGTGATGTCACCCACGGCCCCGAGGGCAGAGGATGCGCAGACCGCCGAGGCGGCGGCGGCGAGGGCGAACGTGCGTATTTGAGCCATTTCCGTACCGTACCGGGTGCTGCTTCAGGCCGACCACGCAGGCATCGCTGAGCGTCCGCGGGTTCGCGGAACCGGCAGGCGCGCCCCCGCATGATGGGGCGGTAGAGTCAGGGTCGTTCGCGCCGGTGCCTGCAGCCCCCGAAAGGCCCCCCTTGCCCCGTCTCCCGGCTTCACGCATCGCGTCACTTGGGCTGGGCCTGCTCGCTGTCGCGACGGCCACTGCCGGGGCGACGCCATTCACCGTCTGCGACTCGACCGTTCCGACGCTCGGAGCGGACGGGACGGCAACCGTGGTGTGCGAGCCCGACTACGGGGCGGGGGCAGCTGCCGCGCAGATCACCGTGCCGGCCGGAATCACCAGGATCGACGTCACCGTGCGCGGCGGGGGCGGCGCCGCGGGGGGCACCCCCCAGAACGTCGGCTACAACGGCGGGTCGGGGGCCCAGGTGGTGGCGTCGCTCTCGCCCTCGGTGCCCTCATCCCTGGCAACCGTGACCGCCCTCGCTGGATCCGGCGGGGCGTCGAAGGGGTCCCTGTCCGGCGGTGGCGGCGGCGGATTCAGCGCGATCTACGAGGGTGCCGGCGCCGATCCCGCCCGCGTGATTATCGTCGCCGGGGGCGGTGGTGGCGGCGGTTACGGGACCAAGGCTGCCGGGTGCAGTCCCGGACGCGGCGGGGAGGGTGGCCTGCCAAGCGGAGCGGGCGGCAATGGCGAGGGCGGCGATACCCCGGGCACTGGTGGAGGCCTCGGGGTCGGTGGGGGCGGCGGGACCGTGCCCTTCGGCCTCACGGGCACGGGTGGTGCCACTGGCGTCGCGTGGATGGCCGGCGGCGGGCTCGGCGGCGTCGCCACCAACGCCCGCGGTGGGGATGGCGGGGCCGGCCACGGTGGCGGCGGCAGCGGTGGGTTCGTCAATACGGCGTCCGCCATCTCAGGCTGCCCATCTGCGACCGATGATGGGTCGGGTGGTGGCGCAGGTGGCTCGTATGCCAAGACGGATCGATTGCTGTCGGGCACCACGGCGGCATATGACAACTCCGGCGGCACTGGTGGAGACCCCTCGAGTATCAACGGCACGGATGGCTCCGTGGTCCTTACGTTCGTCGCCACCGTCTACATCGTCACCTACGACGGCAACGGCGCCACGGGCGGACAGGTGCCGACTGACCACCGGGGCTCGTATCTCGATGGCCAGACGGTGACGGTCTGCGACAACCACCGCACCGACCTCACGTGCACCTTCCCCAATGACGATCGACTGACCCGTGCCGGGTACACGTTCGACGGCTGGAACACGGCCGCTGATGGCTCCGGTACGCGCTACGCCCCCACCCACACGTTCGCGATCAGTGCGAACACGGTCCTCTATGCGCAGTGGAAGGCGTCCCCTGCAGCCACGAGCCCCGCGCAGGGCACGCCCGCCGCTCCGGTCGCCCCACCGCTGGCCACCCTGCCGGCCGTCACCACGCCCCCTGCACTGCGGGGAGCGTCCGTCAGGTGCACGGGTGCGGCCTGCACCA
>JBIIJJ010000118.1:0-5406 GCA_044233875.1 Miltoncostaeaceae bacterium
GACCCCATCGCCCCGCCCGAGGAGGGCTCGCCGCTCAAGGTGGGCCAGGCCGGCCGCGTGGTGCTGGCGCTCGGGCCCGGCGACGTGCCGCTGAAGAGCGAGGACATCCGGGTGGCAAGCCGCGCCGCGGGTACCTGCGGTGGGTGGGGCGCGCTGCGCGGTGCGCTCGATGCCATCGACTGGACCACGCCCGATGCCCGGCGCGCCCTGCGCGCGGCCGTGGGCAGCCGCAACGCGCGTGCCCTGCAGAGCGCGCGCGCCTGGAACCAATTGCGGCCCAAGGCCCCGCGCCTGCCGGCTGCGGAGGACGTCGGCATCGGTGGCAGCGCGTCCGAGGGCGAAGGCGGTACCCGTCGCAGGCGCCGAAGGCGGCGGAAGATGTCCACCTCGGAGGTGGCCGGTACCGCGCCCACGCCGGACGGCGCAGGGAGCGACTCGGGCGAGGCGGTTGCCGAGGCCAACGGCGCCACCGCCGCCGGCACGGCCGGTGACGCCACCGCCGACACGGCCCCGCGCAAGCGCCGCAGGCGGCGCAGGCGTCGGCCGGCCGGGGCGTCGGCAGCTGCCAATGGCGGCGGTGACGGCGGCGCTCCCCCCGAGGCACCGGCGGCCCCACCCGCCGAATGACGGGCGAGGGGCGGCACGGGGCCGACGAGGTGGCCGACCGTCGCTGGGCCCGCGTGCGCGCCCTGGCTGCCGATATCGAGCGGCTCGAGGCCCTCGACCGCCGCGATGGGCTCGACGACGACGCCCGCGTGGAGCTCGCGCGCCTTCGCATCCAGGCCGAGCGGGCCAGCACCCGGGCCATGCTGGCCGACGACCTCGCCGACCGCATCGACCAGGCCGAGCGGGCCCGCTCGGGGGGCGACTCGCCCTAAGGTGCGCTGCCGGCCTCGGTCCAGGCCTCCTCGATCATCACCACCACGCAGTCGCCGGCGTGCTGCGGCAGCGGCTGGGCACGCACCACCAGCGCGGGCGAGCCATCGGCCCGTATCCAGCGGCCGGTGTACCCGCCGGGCGCAGCCATCACCACGCCGCACGTGCGAAGCGCCGAGCGCGACTCATCGGCGAGTACCTCGGCCATGGCCTCCTCGAAGTTCACGCCGGGTCGCAGCCCCATGGCGGATGCATTCGGCGACGCCCACGCCACGGTCCTGTCGTCGGCCCGCACCAGGGCGTCGCCGGCGGCAATCGCCAGCCCGCGGAAGTGCGCCTCGGCCAGGGCCAGCTCGTCACGGGCCAGGCTGGCGGAGGTGGTGTCGCGCCAGGTGAGCATGAGCGTGCCGCTCAAGGCCTGCGCCCGCACGGTGTAGCGGCGGGTCTCGCCCAGCACCTCGTGCGGGTACACCACGTCCTCGAGCTCGACGGGCTCGCCGAATTCCATGGCGTTTATGTAGTGCGACATCAGCCCGTGCTCGACGATGCCGGGGAACTCCTCGAGCAGGCTCATCCCGACGATTCGCGACCGCGGCCAGCCCAGGTACTCGGCGGCCGTCTGGTTGGTCTCGTCCACCCGGAAGTCGGCGATGCGGCCGTTGCGGTCGCGGATGGGTGAGAGCAGCATCCATGGGTCGATGGATGAGTCGAGCAGCACCCGCAGGCGTTCGGACTCGCGCTCCGCGTACCTGATCTCCCGCCGCAGGGGCTCGATGTCGCGCCAGGTGATGAGCACGCGTATCTGTTCCGGGTCGTCGACACCGTGCGGGGTGACCCTCACGCCCGCCGCGTGGAACCACCGCATCGCCCCCCCGCGTGTGCGAACGCGCACGTCCATTGCGCCACGGGCCGTGTCGGCCTGGATGTCCTTCCGGTAGGCCTCCACCTCGGGCTGCTGCTCGGGGTCGATGAGCGCCACCAGGTTCATGCCCGTCATCTCCTCGGGCAGCCACCCCAGCACGTGGCGGGTGCCGATGCCGGCATCCATCACCGTGCCGTTGCCATCCACCACGAACAGCAGGTCGCCGGCGCGTTCGGCGAGGATGGTCATGGCGGCATGCGCGCGGGTGGTGGCCTCGCGGTCCCCCAGGGTGGCGGCGACGTCGCGCAGCGTGCCCACCGCGCACGACGCGCCGTCCTCGTCGGAGAAGGGGTGCATCAGCACCTCCACGGGCACGTATTGCCCGCGCGCGTGGCGCATGCGGGTGATCATCATGGCGTCGTGCCCGTCGGCCAGCCTGCTGCGCTGGCGCGCGTATTCGCCCTCGTCATCGGGGTGCAGCCACTGACCCAGGTCCGTGCCCAGCAGGCCCTCGGGGGAGTGCCCGAGCAGGTCGGTGATGCGCGGATCGATCCACGTGAGCTCGCCGTCGGTGCAGATAAAGGCGATGTCGGTGGAGTGGCGGCCCAGCAGTTGCAGGATCGGGCCGGGGATTTCCCCCGGGGTGTCCATCTCGTTGGCGTTCATCCTCATTACGCTTGCGCTGTCGGCCCTTTCGCACCACCCCCGGACGGGTGGTGTCGACAGATCTTCATCTCCTCTTAAGGACGCTTACCCTGCTCTTCACATGCGCTGTTTACGGTGACCCGCGTGGAGGATGAGAAATGACCGACCCGCTGCCCCCGCTGGGCCCGCGCCCTGACCGATCGGAGGGGCTTCCCCCTCTGGCGCCGAGCACGCCCGCCTCACGCGACACCCTGCCGCCACTCGGACCCCGGGGACAGTCCCCGGGCGGGGACAGTCCCCCACCCGAGAAGCCGCATGGGGGCGCGAGCCCGTTTCCGAATCGGGGACAGTCCCCGGGCGGGGACAGTCCCCGGGGTGGGCGGTCGGGCCGTTTCGCCACCATCGCGCTGGCGGTGATCGCCGGGGCGGTTGCCGGCGGGGCCACCACGTACCTGCTGGACGACTCGCCCAGCAGCACCTCGGGCGCCGCGCCCATCACGGCCGCCGCGGAGGCACCGGGAGCCAAGCCGCTTCAGGACGCCATCGCCGCCGTGGATGGATCGGTGGTGCAGGTACGCACCTCCACCGGCCTCGGCAGCGGCGTGGTCACCCAGCCCAAGGGGCTCATCATCACCAACGAGCACGTGGCCGGGGCGCAGGGCGACAAGGTGCGCGTGATCACCGCCGACAAGCGCACCGTGCCCGCCACGGTGGTGGCGTCGAACGCGCGCCAGGACCTCGCGGTGCTCAAGCCCGACGGCTCGGTGGGGCAGGGGGTGCAGCTCGCGCCCGAGCCCGACGCCGCGCTTCGCCCGGGCGACCAGGTGTTCGCCATCGGCAGCCCCTTCGGCCTGCAGGGCACCGTGACCGTGGGCGTGGTGAGCGCCGTGAACCGCCCCGGAGAGTCGGGCATGCCGATGATCCAGACCGACGCCCCCATCAACCCCGGCAACTCGGGCGGTGGGCTGTTCGACCTGCGGGGCCGCCTGGTGGGCGTGCCCACATCAATCAACTCACCGGTGCCCGGCAACGTGGGCATCGGCTTCGCGGTGACCACCGACTACGTGCGCCGCATCCTCGAGAGCGTGAAGTGACCGACCAAGGAGACCTGGTGAACGAGCAGGACCAGACCCGTGCCGATGAGCCGGTGCCCGTGCCCTCGCCGGCGGCCACGCCGCGCGACCGCCTGGAGGCCGTGCTGTACGAGCTGAGGCGCGTGGTGGTGGGGCAGGACCAGCTGCTCGACCGCATCCTCGTGGCGCTGCTGGCCCGCGGCCACGTGCTGCTCGAGGGAGTGCCGGGCCTCGCCAAGACCCTCACCCTCGAGACCGTGGCCAAGGTGTCGGGCGGCAAGTTCAGCCGCATCCAGTTCACGCCCGACCTCGTGCCCAGCGACGTGGTGGGTGGCCAGGTGCTCGACCGCCAGGGCGACTTCACCACGCGCCTCGGCCCGGTGTTCGCCAACTTCGTGCTGGCTGACGAGATCAACCGCGCCCCGGCCAAGGTGCAGTCGGCGCTGCTCGAGGTGATGGCCGAGGGCCACGCGTCAATCGCCGGCGAGACCCACCCGGTGGACACGCCGTTCTTCGTGCTGGCCACGCAGAACCCCATCGAGAGCGAGGGCGTGTACGCCCTGCCCGAGGCCCAGCTCGACCGCTTCATCTTCAAGCTGGTGGTGGGGTACCCCACGGCGGCTGACGAGGAGGAGATCGTGCGCCGCATGGCCAGCGACCCGCCCGAGCCGCGCCGCCTGCTCGACCCCGACAAGATCATCGAGCTGCAGCAGAGGGCCGATGAGGTGTTCGTCGATCACCGCGTGCGCTCGTACGCGGTGCAGCTGGTGACCGCCACGCGAAACCCGGCCGAGGCCGGCGTGCCCGACCTCGCTCCATATCTGGAGCTGGGTGGCTCACCGCGCGCGTCGCTTTCGCTCATCCGCGGTGCCCGTGCGCTCGCCGTGATGCGCGGCCGCTCCTACGTGCTGCCCGAGGATGTGGCCGCGCTGTTCCACGACGCCCTGCGCCACCGCGTGGTGCTGAGCTACGAGGCCCTCGCGGCCGAGGTGGAGCCCGACCAGGTGCTCGACCAGATCGTGGCCGCCATCCCGCAGCCGAAGGTGGAGATCGGTGGCGGTCGCGCCAGCGCCTGACGCACCGTCGCGGTCCACGGTGGGGCGCAGCGCAGCCGCGCTGCTTCGCCGCGTGGAGGTGAAGGTGGGTCGTCGCCTCGACGGCCTGCTGCAGGGCGAGCGCCGTGGGCGCCGCCCCGGCCCCGGTGGTGAGGCCGCGGTCACGCGCGCCTACGAGCCCGGCGACGACGTTCGGTGGATCGACTGGCCGCTCACCGCGCGCACGGGCACCCCCATGGTGCGCGTGCCCGAGCTCGAGCCGGTGCTCACCACGTGGGCACTGGTGGACATGTCGCCCTCCATGGCCTTCGGTACCCATGGCGGCACCAAGATCGAGCAGGCCCGCGAGGTCCTTGCGGCACTGGGGGTGGTGCTGCGCCGGCGCGGAGATCGCCTGGGCCTCGCCGTGACCACCCGTGGCGATCTCGACCTCATCCATCCCCCGCGCGGTGACCGCCGTGGCCTCATCGATGCCGTGGCCGCCGTCGACTCCGTGGTGCCTCAGGGGGAGGGGCGCACCGACCTGGCGCACGCCGTGAACCTGATGGGCCGCGTGGCCCGCCACCGGGGGATGGTGGTGATCATCAGCGACATGCCGTGGGCCGAGGGCCTCGAGCGCGCCATCGGTGGAATGGGCCGCCGGCACGACGTGATCGTGGTGGAGATTCGCGACCGTCGCGAGCGGGAGATCCCGCCCGTTGGGGTCATTCCGCTGCGCGATGTGGAGACCGGCCGCACCCTGCTGGTGGACACATCCGACCCGCAGTTCCAGGAGCGCTTCGCCGCGGCGGTTGAGGATGCCGAGCGCCGCCGGCGCGCGATGATCGCCCGCACCGGTGCCCGCTACGTGGTGATGGAACCCGGCCGCGACTGGCTGCTCGACCTCGCCCGTGCC
>JBIIJJ010000119.1:0-5395 GCA_044233875.1 Miltoncostaeaceae bacterium
CTGGTGGGTGCGGCCCGTCTCGAGTCGCGCCTCCACCAGCACCAGGCCCCCGATTCTCTCGATGGTGCGGAAGTGCGTAACCGCCTCACGCCCGCCCACCGGCACCACCGCCTGCCGGGTGCGACGCCGCGGGTCGCGTCCGATCGGACGGTCCACGGTGAGCGCCGGGGGGAACGGTCCGTGCACAAGCGCCAGGTAGCGGCGGTCGATCTCGCGATCCCGCATCATGCGCCCGAGCCTGTTGTGCGTTCGCTCGTCGCGGGACACCAGCATGAGGCCGGATGTGTCGCGGTCGAGGCGGTGGACGATGCCAGGGCGCTCGGGATCGTCCCCACCGGCGATGCCTCCACCGAGGAGCCCGTGAACGAGCGTGCCGGTGGAGTGCCCGCGCGAGGGGTGGGTGACCATGCCGGCGGGCTTGTCCACCACGAGCAGGTGGTCATCCGCGTGAACCACGGGCACGTCGATGTCCTCCGGACGCAACTGGCCGGGTGCTGCGTGCACGGGCACGGCGGCCTCGATCACGTCGCCCGCGGCCAGGGCGTACCGCTTCGGCCTCACCTGGCCGTTCACCAGCACCGCGCCCGACTCGATGAGCCGCTGGGCCTCCGCCCGGCTCTCGATTCCCTCGGCGCGGGCCAGCACGGCATCCAGCCGCATGCCGGCATCGGCGCCGGTGGCGGCCACCCGCACGGTGCGGGTCTCAGTCATCCCCGCTCGAGAGGATGAGGGCCAGCACGAGCAGCGCCGCCCCTGAGGTGATCGCGATGTCGGCGACGTTGAATGGCGGCCATGGACCGATCGCGATGAAATCGGTCACGCCCCCGCGGCTGGCGCGGTCGATGAGGTTCCCGATGCTTCCGCCCAGGAGAAGGCCGCCACCGATGGGCACCAGCTTGTGCTGTCCGGCGTACGCCACGAGAACGATCGCGATCACGGCGATGGCCACGAGGGTGAGCACGGCGATCACACCGGTGCTGCCCGAGAACAGGCTGAAAGCGATGCCGGTGTTGATGGTGTGCACGAGGTTGATGCCCGCGAAGAGCTCGACCACCTGGCCCTGGTCGATCGTGGCCCGCACGATCACCTTCACGAGTTGGTCGAGCACGATCACCGCGAGGGCGATCAGGCCCATCAGCGCGTATCGCCGGCCCGCCTCGCGGCGAAGCCTCCTGGTCACCACATCAGGTAGCGCCTCGTGCGGCGTACGGCCGTGTCGCGTCATGGAAGGGACCCCGCGAACCGCCCGAACGCCGCCTCGAGGGCGTCGGGCTCGCCGTCCACCTCGATGAGCTTGCGGGCGCCGGATGAGCCCCGTCGCAACCGTACGGCCGACGTCCGCACGCCGGCCACATCTGCGAGATAGGCGCAGAGAGCGGCGTTCGACTGCCCCTTGTGGGGCGCTGCAGCGATCTGGATGCGCACCGCACCATCCTGCACTCCCACGGCTGCGGTGCGCCGTGCCCGGGGCACGGCCTTGACGGCCACCGTGACGCCACCGTCACGGCGCGTCACCCACTCGGGCACCGGGTTCAGAAGAGCTCCAGCACGCGCACCACCACCGCATTCGCCACGTAGAGAACGATCAGGGCCACGATGGGCGACAGGTCGAACATGCCAAGCGGCGGGATGACGCGCCGGAAGGGGCGCAGGTACCAATCCGTGCTCTCGTGGAAGAACCGGTACAGGGCGCCCGTGACACGCCCCACCGGCGCCGAGGGCAGCCACGACAGCAGGATGCGGATGACCATCACCACCAGGAACACCGTGAACAGGGCGTTCACGTACTGCACCACCAGATCCACGGCGGCCTACAGCTCTGCGGCGCGGGCTGCAGCCGCGGCGACGGCCGCCACCACAGCATCCCCAGCGCCGCGCTCGTCGAGCGCCGCGATGCCCGCGGCAGTCGTGCCACCGGGCGACGTCACGCGCGCCTGCAGCGCCGCCGGGTCCTCACCGCCATCCAGCAGGAGCGCCGTGCCATCGAGCACGCCCTGCACCATCGACCGTGCGGCGTCCCGGGGCATGCCGCCCTCGACTCCCGCCCGCTCCATTGCCGCGGCGATGTAGGCGAGGAAACCGGGCCCCGACCCGCCGATGGCCGTGGCGATGGCGAACAGCGACTCATCCAGCGGCACAACGGCTCCGAGAGGGGCCAGGAGCGCCCGCACCCGCTCCTCACCGTCGACGTCGAGGCCGCGCGTGGCCATTGCCACGACTCCCCGGCCGCCCGCAACCGCGAGATTCGGCATGAGTCGCACGATGGGATGCCCTGGCGCCGCAACCTGGAGTCGATCGATGGGCCACCCCGCCGCCACCGACACCAGCACGGCGTCCGGGCGCATGCGCGGCAGCAGCCCCGCCAGGACCTCACCGAGGTCCTGTGGCTTGACGGCGAGGACCACCGTGTCGCACGCGGCAGCATCTCCTGCGACGACACCGTGGAGGGCCGCCACCTGCTCGGCGCGCCCGGGCGCCTGATCCTCAACCACAACCGTTGCGTGGCGCGAGAGGCCGGCGGCCATGGCGCCACCCATGGCGCCCACGCCCACGACGCCGATGCCGGGGCCCGGATCGGTCACGAGATCAGTACTGGTTGAAGAAGCCCTTTTCGAGGAGGCGCGCCCGCTCCTCGGCCGAGACCTCGACGTTCCGTGGGGTGAGCAGGAACACCTTGTCGGCGATGCGGGACATGCCCCCGTCGAGGGCGTAGGTGAGTCCGCTGGCGAAGTCGATGAGGCGCTTCGACAGGTCGGTGTCGGCGGTCTGGAGGTTGAGGATCACCGGCACCGACGCCTTGAACTTGTCGGCCACCTGCTGCGCGTCGTTGAAGCTGCGCGGCACGATGAGGTTCACCTCCACCCCACGGGCCCCGCGTGGTGCGGAGGAGCCGCCGACCGGGCGCAGGTTGCGCGAGGGCGATGGGACACCCGGGTCGGAGTAGATGTCGTCGAAGTCGTCCGAACGCGACGACGAACGGCGCGAACCCCGATCGCGCGACGGGCGCTCCTCGCGATGATCCTCGTCCCGGACGCGGGCATTGGTCTCGCGATCGTGCCCCTCGTCGTAGTCGTCGTAATCGTCGTAATCGTCATATCCGTCGTCGGACATTCCGAAGTACGCGAGGGTCTTCTGCCAGTACTCGTTGATCGACATCTACGGCTGCTCCATCCGGGTCAGGTCGATGATTCCCCGTCCGACGCGCACCATCGTAGCGCCAGCCTCCACGGCAACCACGAAATCCTGCGATGTACCCATCGACAGCTCGCGCATTTCGTGCTGCGGGCGCCACGGGCCGGCCAGCGAATCACGCAGTTCGCGCAACTGTTCGAACCAGCGACGGGACTCCCCGGCATCGGTGGTGAAGGGCGGCAGGGCCATGAGGCCGGCTACGTCCACCCCGTGCCCCGCCGCCACCTCGAGGGCTGCCTCGAGAGCGGCCGGACTGAAGCCGCCCTTGGTCTCCTCCCCTGCCAGGTTCACCTGCAGCAGCACCCGGGCTGCGCCCTCGGACCGCCGCCCGATCTCCGGGATGAGCGACTCACGGTCCACCGAGTGGATCAGGCGCACGCGCGGCAACACGTCCTTGACCTTGCGTGACTGCAGGTGCCCGATGAAGTCAAAGGTCACGGCGCCCTCGCCCAGCACCGCCTGCTTCGCCTGAAGGTCCTGCAGGCGGTTTTCGCCGATCACCTGCACGCCGGCCTCGACGAGGGCGGGGGCCTCCTCGGCGGTCACGTACTTGCCCGCGAGCACCAACTGCGCGCTGCCCGGCCCCCGTCCCGATGCCCTGCAGGCGTCATCCATTCGTTCGCGCACCTCGGCAAGGGCCCCGCGCAACCTGGCGACGTCGATCATGCCTCCTCCACGCGCCAGATGATGCCCGCGTGACGACCGGTCGCGGCGCCGTCCCGGCGGTACGAGTAGAAGCGGGCCGGATCGCAGCTGGTGCACCCACCCACCGTGATGATGGCCTCCGGCAGGACACCGCAACCGAGCAGTGCCGCGCGCGCTGCCTCGGTGAGGTCCACCGCATCCCCCGCCACCACCTGCGCTCCGAACCGGCTCGACATGGTGCGCCGCATCGACGCATCGACGGGATAGCAGCACGGGCCAACGCCCGGACCCACGACGGCACGAACGTGCCGCGGGTGAGAGCCCATGGCGTGCACGGCGGCCTCCAGCACGCCGCCCACGAGGCCGCGCCAGCCGGCATGCGCCGCGCCGACACACGATGCGTCCTCCAGCCACAGGAGCACGCCCGGGCAGTCGGCTCCCATCGCGAGCAGCGCAACGCCGGGCTCGTGTGACACCGAGGCGTCGGCGGCGACCACCCCCGCGAGTGAGCCCAGGTAGGCCCCCTGCCCGCCGCCAGGGCCGACCGTCAGAACCTCCGCGCCATGAACCTGCTCGAGCACCACGGCCCGCTGCGGATCAAAGCCGAGGGCCCCGGCCACGGCGGCCCTGTTGAACCTGACGACATCCATTCCATCGCCAGTCGTCGCCGACAGGTTGAGTGCCGCGAAGGCCCCCGTGCTCCCGCCGCCGGTGCGGGTGGTGAACACCGCTCGCACCGCTGGGGTGCCGGTCTCGGCCTCCAGGAACTCGATCGTGCTCACGTGAACCGGCCGGCCTCTGCCAGAGCGAGGGCCATTTCCTCTCCCCGGCCGTTCACCTCGCCGTCCAGCACGGCAGCCCGCACCAGCCGCAGGCACCTGCCGATGGCCGGGCCAGGCCTCACTCCGGCGGCAACGAGGTCCGCACCGCCGATACCTGGGGACAGGTCCCGCCACTCGTGCCACCACCGCGCGACCACGTCGGCGCCCCCCACGAATGCGCCCACCTGCATGGCGGGCGGCACCGCCCCGAGCGCTGCATCCACCTGCGACGGGGACTGTGCACCCATGAGCGCCGGGGCCATGTCGAGACCAGCGCGCACCTCCTGGCCGATCGCGCGCGCCCACTGGGGCAGGGCCGCGCCTGCGGCAGCGGCGGAGCTCACTCCGAGGCCCAGACGGAGTGCCCACGTGGAGGGTGCCGGAGCACCGGGCTTGGCGAGGGCCACATCGAGTGCCGCCATGCGGTCGGGCCGGCGTGGGTCCGGGTCCGGCCAGTCGAGGCCGATGGCATCGCCCATGGCCAGGGCGATCGGGGCGGAATCCTCCGCCAGCAGGCGCGACGCCTCGTCGGCCACACGGCTCGAGTCGAGCTGAACCGCTGGAGCCGCGAGCCGGGCCGCATCCTCCGTGCTGGGCTCCATGCGAAAGCCGAGGCGCGCCGCGTACCTGAGCGCACGCACCACCCTGCTCGGGTCCTCCGTGAACGCGTCGCCGCGCAGGAGGCGGATGCGCTCGTCCAGGATGTCCGACCGCCCGTCGTGGGGGTCGATGATGGT